>DATCBR010000097.1:0-6200 GCA_036511765.1 Acidobacteriaceae bacterium
ACCAGGACCCCCGTGAGTGCCGCCACGACCAGCGCAACTGCAACAACGAATAGGAGACTACGGAGGTTCACGAGCGCCTCCAGTTCCGGATGCGGACCAGGTCATTCTCCACCCGCCGTTGCAGGGTATAAATCTGCATCAGCATGGCATCGGGCAGCTCGCGCGGGGCTGGGGCTTCCTGCCAGAGGGTCACGATCCAGAAGCTTACGAATGCAAGGGTGGAAAAGCCTTCCGCGTTCGCGATCAGAGCATACATGTGCCTACCGTGGCCCAATCCGAAGTAATTGTTGGCGCCCTGCAGGACTACGGAGATCAGTGCGCTGATGCCGAAGCCCTGGGCAATCCTGGCGACGTGGGTCTTCAATGGCAGCCCCACGCTGGCCGCCAGCACCATCATCCCTAAGAACAACTCGCTCATCAGAACAGTAATGAAGAAATTGCTACGCAATAGATAGGTCTGATACCAGCGAGTAGAGGAAGGCGAAGCCAGGAGCGTCAGGCCCAGCGCCAGAAAAACACTTCCCGTTATGAGCCACTGAAAGGCGTGCCGGGTATCGCGCGCCCATGTTCCAGTAGGGCAGAAGACATGCCTCGCCAGCTCGTAGAACACCACAGGAAGAATCGCATCATTTACATATGCAAACGACCAATAGGTACCAAAATATGGCTTCGACTTAATGGGGAAGTGAAGCGCGATACCGAATAGAACGATGGTCCTGGCGATACAGAAGACGATCAGGGAGGTGAAGGCAGGAAAACTGGCGGCACGCTTTCGCAAAAGCAGCACCGCCAGCAAAACACAATTCGTTGCAAAACAGCCAGCCCATAGAAACTGCTGGACACCGGATAGTCCCATGCTCTGCGCTCCGGGCCGGGTGGCCGTTTCGTGGCACTCCCGATCTCAACTCAACTATAGCGCACGAGCGACGCAGGTATCGCATGGAACGGGATCGCCGCCGCCGCCGCCGCCGGGGCCGTTGGCAGCCTGTACAGCCGCGTGGGTGGACGCGGTGGGCAGTACGGAAGGGACGACGCCAGCCACCAAGAGTGCGGCCAACGCGAGGACGGTGCTGCTGAGGAAGTAACGCGACATGAACAGTCTCCTTTTCGGCACATGGGTTCTGCGCTCGAACAGAGAATAGGTTTTATTCGCGCTAAACTATTGATTTATTTAGCGTTTGTTGCGGATAGGAAAAACTTGCGCCTGGGAGCGAAGCTAAATATCGGTCGCATTACGTTGGTCACATGACCTCTGGTTTTCACAAACGGCTTGCGGTTTGTTGCCGATAAGCAACATGCGCCTGGATCGTCATCCTTTTGCCCGAAGGCGCGGGAACGACCTCTCAACCCCGGTAAGGCGGGGACTTTGCAACTTCACCGTCACCTATTCCGCAGGAAGTTGCGTATAGGAGAGCAGGCGGAAAAATCTGTGTCCGCCATCGGACAGGTAAGGCAAAGTGGTGTTGAGGCTTAGCAGAGCTGGATATGCCTGAAACGCTTGCCGCCCCCAAAAGGGAGTCGGCAAGCGTTTTTCTTAATGCGGGCTATGGCGACCGAGGGCCGCTTCTGGCGAACTGCTGCGGTCCTTCATTACACTGTTGGTTTGCAGATCCCGGCGCTCAACCAGCGCAAGGCTCCCAAGGATGGTGTGGTCCAGGACCTAAAAGAGACAGCGCGTTCCATTTTTGGCCAGGCGCTCACGGATTGCAGTATCCCCGGCGCCTTTGAGCGCGCCCTGCGCATCGAGCGCAGCCCGCAGGGGACGCAGCTTGCCTTTGAAGGCCAGCCGCCCCTGGCGCTTTCCGCGCTGAAGCACCTCCGCATCATCGCTATGGGTAAAGCGGCCGCACCGATGCTCGATGCGCTGCTGGCCCGGCTTCCAGTTCTGCCCGCAAGCGACCTCGCCGGAGTTCTGGTTGCGCCGAGCAGGCTCGAAAACCTGCCCAAGGCGGTCCAGTTCTTTGCTGGAGGACATCCCCTGCCCAATCAGGACTCGTTTGCCGGCGCATCGGCAATCCTGGCAATGCTGCGTGAGGCTGCGGCGCTGCCGGCCGATCAGACGCTCTGTCTGTTCCTGATCAGCGGCGGCGCCTCCGCCATGATGGAGTTGCCGCTCGACGCTGCTATCTCCCTGGACGACACCATCGCGTTCTACCAGGCGCTGGTCCACTGCGGCGCATCCATCGTGGAGGTCAACTGCGTCCGCAAGCACTTCTCGGCGGTCAAGGGCGGGCGGCTTGCGCTGGCAGCCGGTGGTGCCGGCAAGCTCTCGTTGCTGGTTGCGGATGTGCCTCCTGCGCATCTGGATGCGCTGGCCTCCGGCCCGACCCTGCCCGACGCGACCACCGCCGCGGATTGCCGGAAAATTATCGCGCGCTATACGCTGCTGGAGCGTTTCCCTGCTTCGGTCCGGCGGTACTTCGAATCTCCGGGCTTGTCCGAGACTCCAAAGCCCGGCGAGCTGAGTTCAGCGGCGATCACACTGCTGGATTCGGGCGACCTCGCGAGGGCCGCGGCGGCCCGTGCAACTGCGCTCGGCTTCCATACGGTGGTCGACAACACCTGCGATGACTGGCCCTTTGAGCGCGCGGCGGATTTTCTTCTGCATCGTCTGCGCCAGTTGCGCAAGGAGCATTCGCGGTGTTGCGTGATCTCCGCCGGTGAGATCAGCGTGAAGGTGCCGCCGTTCAAAGACGCGGCTACGCATTTGGGCGGCCGCAACCAGCACCTGGCGCTCCATCTTGCGACCAAGCTGCGCGAGGAGGATACGCAGATTGCGCTCCTCTCGGCGGGCTCAGACGGTATCGACGGCAACAGCAGCGCGGCGGGAGCCGTGGCGGACGAGCGTACCATCCATGACGCATCAGCTACATCGAGCCGTGAGTCGTCCCGGCGCGCGCTTGCGAGCTTTGACTCGTCTACGTGGCTGGCTGCGCAGAATGCAACTCTCGTGACCGGACCAACGGGCCAGAACCTGCGCGATCTGCGGATTCTGCTGGCGGATTCCGCTGAATAATATTTCAAACAGGCGTCGGTGCAGGTCGCAGCAAGACCGCAGGCAATTTTTGCTTGGTAAACTGGTGCTGTCCCCATCGTCTAGCGGCCCAGGACTCCGCTCCTTCAGAGCGGCAACACAGGTTCGAATCCTGTCGGGGACGCCATCTGCGCGCCTAATGGCACTGCGCGTCATCCTGGAACTGCTTGGTCCCGGCCAACTGCGCCAGCGCATTCTGGCAGCCCATGATCTTGGCGTCCAGAGCGTTGTTGGTGAATACATCGGGCGAGATGTGGGTCGCCTGTGCGCTCATCTGAAGGAATTGATCGGTCATCTGCTGGATGTTTGCAAACTCATTCCTCAGCAGCGCGGCAGCCTGGTGGTCGGGCGCGCTGGTGGCGGCGGCCAGCGCGAGCTGGAGCTTTGCGTCGCCCTGCCGCCTGATGGGACCGAGAAGGGCGTCTGTGACCGGAATGTTGTTGTTCACCGCAGTCACCAGAGCGGCATGCCATTCGCGGACCTGCGCCAGCGCGGCAATCTGCGCGTTGAGAAAGCTTTGCGTAAGTCCGGGTGGAGGATTGCCCGCACCAGGGGACGGCGAGAGCGAACTACCGCTGAGCGCGCCCGGCAGCGTGAGGATGGTGCGAGTTCCGTCGAACCGCAGCGTGCCATGCGTCATGCGGGCCAGCGATTCCAGGTCCACGTAGCTCCTGCCGTCGATCCGCACCAGCGGCGTCTGCTCCGGCTGTCCTGCGATCACCAGTGTCCCGGCCTGCCGTTGCACCTGCGCCGACGCGGCATTTACGCCCTGCATGGAGGCCAAGATCCAGACTGTTGGCCACGCCAAAGATACGATCTTCCCGTTCATTGCACGCTCCTGTACTGAGTGTTTTGGATGCGGGAAGCTCGCCCTCACAGTTGAGCGCGCGGGGCTTATCTGCGGATGGTGCGCTTGACCTGCGCATACTGCAGCAGGATGTACTGGTCGGTCATGCCGGCGATGTAGTCGGCCACCACGCGCGCCAGGCCTTCGGTCTCGATCTCTTCCACATATCCGCGCGGCAGCTCCTCGGGCTCAGAGACCCAGAAATTGAACAGCTCGGTCACCACCTCTTCGGCCTTGTTGTGCTCCAGCGTCAGCGCATCGCAGCAGTAAAGCGTCTGGTAAAGATAGCGCTTCTCCTGCTGCCGCTCGCTCTCGGCCAGCGGAGAAAAGATGGCCAGCCGCGCGGGATGCGCGCGGATGTCGTCCAGGCATGCGGCCCCGATGGCGCGCGTATTTGCGAGCGTGGTGGCGATCAGGTCGTCGGTGAGGATGTTCTGCATCAGTTGCAGCGCCTCATGGAAGAGGAACTTTGCCTCCACGTCGGGATGCTCGCGATGCACCTCCGCATAGCAGTAGGAGACGATGTTGACGTGCGCGCGGACGTGGTCGATCTCCAGCAGCCCGGACTCGACGCCGTCGTCGAGGTCCGCGGTGAGGTAGGCGATCTCGTCCGCCAGGTCGATGATCTGCGCCTCCAGCGGCGGACGCAGGCCGAGGAAATACTGTGCGAGATCGGGATGCTGGTCCGCGCTGTAATCGCGGGAGTGCTTGATGATGCCTTCGCGCACGCCCAGCGTGAGGTTCAGGCCGCGGTGGCCGGCGTAGCGCTCCTCAAAGTGCTCGACGATGCGCAGGGCATGCAGGTTGTGGTCGAAGCGCATGCCGTGGCGCTTGAGGCACTCATCCAGCGCGCGCTCGCCTGCGTGCCCGAACGGCGGATGACCGATGTCATGCACCAGCGCCAGCGTCTCCGCGAGGTCTTCATTCAGGCCAAGCGCCGCAGCCACGGTGCGGGCGATCTCGATGACTTCAATGGTGTGGGTGAGCCGGCTGCGGAAGTGGTCGGAGGCGCGGCTGGTGAAGACCTGCGTCTTGCCGGCCAGCCGGCGGAAGGCCCGCGACTGCGCCACGCGCTCGCGATCGCGCTGGTATCCGGTGCGCGACGCTCGCCCAGGGGCGCCGTAGTGGCGCGCCATCAGCGGATCGTCCGGTGCGCTGGAGACTGCGCACGCGCGGAGGTCCCCTGCGCCCACCGCCAGGCCGCGGCTGGATCGTCTTGCATCCACAATCTCTGAGCGTTGTGTGGTCACGCTCCAGTGTAACCGGTGGGCATCTTCCGCCGGCATTTTGACAGCGGCTACTTGGCGGTCGCGTGCCTGCCCGCGTCTGCAGCCGGGTTGACTTTGGCCAGCTTGACGCGCGCATTCTCCAGCTTGTGCTGCACCTTGGCTACGTCTTCGGGATCGGCATCGGCCGAGAGCGAGTGCGCGTATTCGCTCATTGAGCGCTCCCACTGCGCCACCGCCATCTTCAGGTTGCCGGTCTTCTCATACACCTCGCCCAGATGGTCGTGCACGGCCGGGTCACTGTTCATGCGTTCGTTGGCCCTGCGCAACTGGTCTTCAGCCTCGGTGTATTGGCCGAGCTTGAAGTAGACCCAGCCAAGCGAGTCCAGATAAGCGCCGTTCTGCGGGTCCAGGTTCACTGCCTGCTTGATGTACTTCTCCGCATCCTGCAGCTTCATGCCATTGTCCGCCAGCATGTAGCCCAGGTAGTTCAGCACCATCGCGCTCTTGGGGTCGATCTCCAGCGCTTTGCGAAACTGCGCTTCGGCCTCGTCGTATTTCTTCTCGCGGTCGGCCAGATCGCCGCGAAGGAAATAAATATACAGCTTCTCGTTCGGCTTCCTGGCCATGGCCTCGGCTTTGTCGATCTCCGCCACAGCGTCGCTGAAGCGCTTCAGGCGGATGTACATCTGGGCCAGGTCCTCGTGGACCTCGAGATCGTCCTGCGAGTTGGCAAACTGGGTCCTGGCCAGCGTCAGCCCCTGCTCCACCTGTCCCGCGTCGGCGAGCTGCTGCGCGTAGAGCAACTGCAGGCCGTGGTTCTTCGGTTGGGCTTTGGAGGCATCCGCGGCAGTAGCGGTCGCCTCCTTCCACATATGCGCCTCGCGGTAGGACTCGACCATGCCGTCATAGCCGCTCTCGGCGTAGCAGGGGTGGGCGTCTTCGTCCGCAGCGCCGGTCGCGCAACTGCCGCCCAACTCCACCATCTGCTTGTACGCGGCAACGGATTCGGCGGTTTTATTTTCCTCGCGATAGATGATGCCGAGGCGGTTGAGGAAATAGGCGCGGTTGCCCTTCTCCTGCTCAGAGTATT
>DATCBR010000098.1:0-9769 GCA_036511765.1 Acidobacteriaceae bacterium
GGCTCTGGGTTTGTGCAGGACGACTGGAAGTTCACGCCGAAGCTCACGCTGAACCTCGGCCTGCGTTATGAGGCAAGGACCGGTTGGTCCGAGGTCCATGGCAACATGCGCCTCTTCGATCCGACACTCCTCAATCCTGCCACGAACACGTTAGGCGCGATGTGGTACGCCAGCACCCATACCAATGGCCGAACTACAGCAGAGTCGCCCAGATGGAATAACTGGTATCCGCGCGTCGGATTTGCTTACCAGCTTTATCCGACGACCACAATACGCGGCGGTTTTGGAATCTACGCATATCAGTGGAATGCCAACTGGGACAACCCTGGCATCGGGCAGGCTGGCGGATCCAGTGGCAATGAGTCGGATGCAACCAACAACGTGCAGCCGGTGGTGACCCTCAACGACGATGGCAATACCAACTTTCAGGGCGCGCTGGGCACCAGCATCAACGCTCGCTATCAAAGCGCTCCGAATAAGCCCGAGTCCTACAACGGCCAGGGTGTTGGGTTCCAGCAGTATCACTCTGCTATTCCGGTCGTGAAGGAGTGGAACCTCGATCTTCAACAACAGATCGCAAACAATATGGTGTTCGAGCTGTCGTATGTGGGAAGCCACGGAAGCAGCCTTCCCTTCGTCATCGATATGAATCAAGTGCCGGAGCGACTGCTGAGCCCGACCGATTCTCCGGGCTCTCGCCCATTCCCGCAATACCAGGGCATCACCGGCTTTACGCCGCAGTCCATCTCCAATTACAACGCCATGGAAGTGACCCTTGCACGGCGCATGAGCTATGGGCTGGAGTTCAACGCAAACTACACATGGTCGCACTTCCTGGACACGCAGGACTCTTCGGGCTGGAACTCGTTGCAGGGGACACAGGCTTACCAGAGATCATATGACCCGCTGGCGAACTATGGTGCTTCGAACTTCGACGTGCGCAACGCGTTCAAGGCGCAGGCAATCTATCAGCTGCCCTTCGGAAAGAACAAGATGTGGCTTAACAAAAGCGAAGCCGTCAATGAGGTGGTCGGCGGATGGACGGCCTCGGCAACCTACATCGGCCAGGGCGGTCATCCGTTTACGCCCACGATGTCGGTGAACAACAGCTACGCGCAATCAGGAAGCTGGTATCCGAATCAAGTGGCGAGTCCCATCCTTGGGAATCGGGGCATTAACGGATGGTTCAATACTGCTGCGTTTGCCGCTCCGACTCCAGGAACCTTCGGCAATATGAGGAGGAACAGCGTCTACGGACCGGGGCTACAGGAGATGAATGCGTCGGTCCACAAGCGGTTCCCCATTATCGGCGAACGCGTTGGATTTGACTTCAGTGCTAACGCAACCAACGTGCTCAACCATCCGTCCTTTGGGCAACCGGACTCGACTATCGGCCCGGGCCATACGGCCACGATCCGGTCACTGACGGTCGGCGGACGCACGATGGAGTTTGTGGGCAAGATCATCTTCTAGGGCCCAAGGTTTTATCTTGCAGTTTGGTTGATTGAATCTCGGGGGCAGCATAGGTGGGTAAGCCGACATCCTATTCTGCCTCCACCAAACTGCACGCGCATCTCGCAGAGATGCGGGTTCGCAGAATGCAACCGACACAATCGACTTACTCTTTAGCCCCTTCTTCTGTACCGGATTGCAAACTCGTAATCCGCATTGGGCGGAAACAGCTGTGCCACCATCTTCAGCCGCTCCGCCAGGGCCTGCGGCGCCAGCAGCGGATACTCGCGCTCACGCAGCTCGGAATAATCGAAGTCCACTGTCAGCGACAGCAGGTAGATCGCCACCGCATCGGAGAACGCCGCGGTCAGATATTCCGTCTTGGCCTTCTCATCGATGCGTGATTTGCCGTCGTGCGAGCCCGTCTGTCCGTCTGCCGCGCCACCCATGGCAGCGGCCCGGCTCTCCCACGAATCCATGCTGGTCTCGCCGCGCACATCGCTCGCCGCCTGGTTCCACACCAGCTCGGCAAAGGCCGCCGCCACGCCGGCCTCGTCCACAAACGCGTGCCCCACGTTGATGAAGAACTCGAACGCCAGCGCGAACCGGTCATTCATCAGCCGTGCGGAGATGAACACTCCCTCGCCGCCCTCGCCCGCGCCCAGCGCCACATTGCGATGGCAGATCGCCTCGTCGGCCAGTGCCGTCGAGTACGCCGGCGCCACCATCGTCATCTGCGCGCCTGTCTCTCCGCGCCGCCCTTCGGCAATCGCCAGCGGCACAAAGTAGTAGGCCTTGCGCTTCAGCGCTGCGGCGATCCCCGTCGGTACCGCCTGCACCATCCGCGCCAGCTCCGCCTCATCCAGGCCGTTGTCGCCGAAGGACGCGTACAGCACGCCATTCGCGCCGCGCTTCCCCTGCGCCTCACGCGCCACCTGCGCGGCCTCCATCAGCTCCGCCATCGCCTTCACGCCTTCTGCCATAAGACGCTATTCTACCTGTATGGCGCAGCCTCTCCCTCTTCCCAGATCGGCTTCCACACCCTCCGCAACCATCGCTCCCTCCAGCACTCTCTTTGGCATCCCCTTCGGCGGCCTCGGCTGGTTCGGCTCGCTGCTGATCGCCGTCGCCGCCGGCTTCATGTCCTTCTTTGCGACCACCTTCTGCGCCATCGTCGTCATCCTGATCGCCAACTCCGCCTCACATACCAGCATCGACTTCGCAGTCAGCTACCGCGATGTGGGTCTTCCCGTCGGCCTCGTCGTCCTCGTCGCCGCTCTTGGGTATCTGGGCACGCTGTGGGTCCGCCGAGTCCTGCGCAAGGCCTGATGGAGGAAGCACGCCCCTCGCGCACCGCCCTCCGTGTCGCCATGCGGCGCGCTGCGCACCAGCTCTACGACGCACGCCCGCTTGTCTTCGACGATCCCTTCGCCGTCCGCATCCTCGGCCCCCACGCCGCGGAAATCGAGCGCACCCCCGGCCGCGACCCCGCCTTCAAGCCTCGGCCTTTCTCGATGGCTCTGCGCGCCTTTCTGGTTGCACGCAGCCGCTATGCCGAAGACCTGCTCGCCCATTCCGTCACCTGCGGCGTCACGCAGTACGTCATCCTCGGTGCCGGCCTTGACACCTTCGCCCTCCGCAATCCGCACCTGCATCTGCGCGTCTTCGAGGTCGACCACCCCGCCACACAAGCCTGGAAGCAAGACCTCCTCCACGCAACAAACCTGCCCACGCCCTCCAACCTCACCTTCGTCCCTGTCGACTTCGAGCGCCAGTCGCTTTGCGAACAACTTCTCGCCAACGGCTTCGACGCCGCGCGACCAGCATTCTTCTCCTGGCTCGGCGTAGTGCCATACCTTACGCAAGAAGCCTTCCGCACCACTCTCTCTTTCGTCGCCGCCCAACCCCCAGGCAGCGGCATCGTCTTCGACTACGGCCAGCCCCGCGCCGCCCTTCCGTTCCGCGAGCGCCTCGCCTTTGACTCGCTCGCCTCCCGCGCCCAACTCGCGGGCGAATCTTTTCGGATCTTGTTTACCCCGCATCAGGTCGCCCAAGAACTCGCCGCCTTCTATAACCTTGAAGACCTCGGTTCTCACGAACTCAATGACCGCTACTTCACCGGCCGCGCCGACAACCTCAGGACCATGGGCAACGCAGGTCGCATCGTCAGCGCCTGGCTCTAGCTCTGGGTCTCAAAAATTTGTCATCCTGAGCGGAGCGAAGGATCTGCTTCTAATGAATCAGCGCCGCCTGTGCGATCCTTAGGCATACAGCCCGGATTCCGCATCTCACTCGCTTGGTCCGTTTGCAATTCTGAGCACGTCCTGCCCATCCCAGGAGTTCCACCCCATGATCCTCCGCGCTTCCGCCGTCCTCCTCGCTCTCCTCCCCACCCCGCTCCTCTTCGCCCAAACGGCGCCGGCGGCTCCTCCGGCGCAGTTCGCTGCGCTGCCCTCAGCCACGCTGCAACCCTCGATCGAGATCCTCAAAAGCGCGATGGGCACGACCAACGTCGATCGCTGGAAGACCTCCAGCGCAATCAAAGGTGAGGCCTCCGCCAACCTTCGCTCCATTGCCAACGACGTCACATCCACGCTGCCTGCTCTGCTGGGCGCCGCCGACGCCGCGCCCAACTCCGCCGCCAAGGTTCTGCCCGCTTACCGCAACGCCGACGCCCTCTACGACGTCCTGCTCCGCGTCGTCGTCTCCGCACACCTGTATGCGCCGGCCGACCAGAGCTCCGCCCTCGAGCAGGCGCTGCACAGCCTTGAAGATTCCCGGCGCATCCTCGGCGACCAGCTTCTCCAAACCGCGCAGGCCCAGGACACGCAGGCCGTCAGACTCCAAGCCGCGCTCCGCGCCGTGCCGCCACCGCAGCCGGCCCCGGTTGCCCAGCAGGTCAATTGCGCGCCGTCGCCAGTCCGCAAAAAGACTTCGACGAAGGCCTCGGCAAAGACCACGGCGTCACGGACGAATCAATCGCATTGATTCGATCGCATTGATCTGAATTGCAGCGTCGCGAATCAGCCTTTCAGCTGGCTACCGCTTCCGCCGCTTCGCTCTTCCCGCCGGACATCCAGTCCAGCGACCGCGCAATGTACCCTTTCATATCGCGCCGCTCGACAATCGCGTCCAGAAACCCATGCTCCAGCAGAAACTCCGACCGCTGGAAACCCTCCGGCAACTTCTGCCGCGTCGTCTGTTCGATCACTCTTGGGCCCGCGAAGCCAATCAGCGCGCCGGGTTCGGCGATATTCAGGTCGCCCAGCATGGCAAAGCTTGCCGTTACGCCGCCGGTCGTCGGGTCCGTCATCACTGAGATATACGGCACCTTCGCATCGTCCAGCCGCGCCAGCCCAGCCGAGATCTTCGCCAGCTGCATCAGCGAGACGATCCCTTCCATCATGCGTGCGCCGCCCGAGGCCGCAATGATAATCAGCGGCCGTCGTGTCTCCAGCGACCGGTCGATCGCCCTTGCGATCGTCTCGCCCACCACCGCGCCCATGCTGCCGCCGATGAAGCCATACTCCATCGCGCTCACCACGACGTCATACGCGCCAATTTTACCCAGCGCATTCACAATCGCGTCGTTCAGCCCGGTCTTCTTCCGCGCCTCTTCCAGCCGGTGCTTATAACGCTTCAGGTCGGTAAACTCCAGCGGATCAGTCGAGCGCAATTCCAGATCGACCAGCTCAAACTCCGGGTCCAGCAGCAGCGCAATGCGCCGCTTCGCGTTAATGCGGAAGTGGTGCCCACACTTCGGGCAGACGTTCAGGTTCTGCTCCAGGTCTTTCTTGAAGATGGCCTGCGCGCACCCCGGACACTTTGTCCACAGGCCCTCCGTGCGGACGGTCTTCTCGCCCTCATTCTGGATGCCGCCATCGTCGTCGCGTTTAAACCAGCTCATCTGTCGTCTTTGCCTACCGCTGTCTATTGTAGCGAGAATACTGGGTGCCCCGTATGCCTCGCACTTGGGCACCGGGAAGCCTAACGCTCTATCTGCATCCGTTACGGACGCCGGATGCGGTCGCCCCACTCTGGCGCCAGCGACTGAAAATGTTCAAGATCATTCGTATAGATCAGGTCGCACTTCGCCTGCGCCGCAGCTTGAATATGCACGGCGTCATGGACACGCCCACCCCTCCAGCCGCTCTTTGCGCATTCCGAAATCGCCGCCCGGTAACTCGCAGCGTTCAAATCAACCAGATGGAAATGCGGCATGATCGATCGCTCGATAATCTCAACCGCGCCAAGCGGATGTATGGGAACAACGAAGGGAGTGCGCGTCGCTACCGAATAGAACTCTGACAGACCCTGGGAGGAAAAGTACCCTTCAATCGCACCAAGGAGAACATCCGAATAAGCAGCAAGACACGGCACATGGTGGACGTGGTCAGGTTTGAGCGCGGCTACGAGCACATTTGTATCGAAGTAGACCTTCGTCATCTGCGCCCGTTAAGAAGGCTCTGGATGCGCTCCTCGCGTTCGTCCTCCACCAATCTGTCCCAATCGATGCGACCCGTATCTTCCGGCGAACCCTGAAACATCAGGATTCCATCTTTTATCGTCAATCCCAAGCCGGTGGGCCGCGCATGCTGCAGCAAAATCCCTTCCGCCGTTTCCTTGGCTTCGACCGTCAATCCTTTGCTTACACCCAGGTGCTCCCGCAGCCTCTTGGGAAGCACCACCCGCCCGAATTTGTCGATGGTCAATTCCATGCCATGTATTATGGCAAATTGCCATGCCATATGGCAAATCATGCCCACCAGCCCACACCCGCGCAATTTCCCCGAGCGCATCGCCAATCCGCCCGTCTTGCGAGTAGAAGAGTTCAATGGACGCGATCGGGGAACAGAGCTTGCCGTGGTTCTCAGCAGAGAGGGCAGTCGCACAGCCTGAGCTGCCTGCCCTCGTCCGCGAGCATTCCGCGCTGCTCTACCGCGTCGCGCTCTCCATCGTCCGCAACCCCGCCGAGGCCGAAGATGTTGTGCAAGATGCCTTTCTCCGTGTTCTTCAGCGCCCGCGCCAGCTCGCCGGCGTCGTTGAAGTACGCGCGTGGCTCGTCCGCATCGCCTGGAACCTTGCGCTCGACCGGCGACGTCGTATCCGCCCTGAGCAGATGGACCATGCCTTCGCCGAGGCGCTCGTCTCAGCCAACCTGCCCGCTGACCAACACCTCGGGGAAGCCCGCCGCATGGCCCAGATCCTCCGCGCCATCGAGCGCTTGCCTGAAAAGGAGCGCCAGGCCCTGCTTCTCACCGCATTCGACGAACTCTCTACCGCGGAGATCGCAACCATTCTCGGCAAGTCCGAATCCGGCGTCCGGGCGCTTCTCTTCCGCGCCCGCACCCGCCTCCGCGAACGCCTCGGAGACAGGAAATAACCGTTGAGGTAAATCCCATGCCAAACCAACCCAACCCGCCCAACGATCCCCTCGACCGCGCTCTCGCGGCGCTGCGCACCGCCGGGCTGCCTGAAGGTATGGAAGCCCGCATCCTTCACACTCTCGATGCCCGCCTCGCCGAACCGCAGCCTGCATCTTTTCTTCGGTCCGCATGGCTCCGCGGAGCGCTTACTGGAGGACTCGTCGCCACTGCGGCCTGCGCTCTCGTCTTCATCACCCTCCGCACCGAACGCACCACCGCGCCACAAACCCATGAAGCTGCGACCATCCAGCCGCAGCAATCGCCCACCGCAACTACAGTTGCACTTCGTACGAGCGATCCATGCCCGGGTGCCCCATCCATACGCGACGGTCACGGCGCGGATGGGTGGGATGAAAAATCCATACAGGTGCGCCATTCCTCCTCCGTTTTGGGTGCCCCATCCATCCGCGATCGCCGGAGCGCGCATGAATGGGAATCTATAACCTCCCGCGCCCCGCGCCTTATTCCCGCCAGCTTCGCCCCTTCACACCCCGCGCCCCCCCTGCCCCTCACCGCGCAGGAGCGCGCTCTGATGCGTCTGGTTCGCACTGCCAGTCCAACGCAGTTCGCCTCCCTCCATCGCCCCACAGACGACAAATCCGACGCGGAGAGCCAGGCGGCATTCGATAAATTCTTCGGCCCCTCTCCCGAAATCCGGGCCATCGATGAGGCGCAAAGAAAAGCCCTCGGCATTCCCGATAACGAATCCACGACACCCAGCTCCTCCAAGGAAGGCCAGCTATGATCCGCACGTACTCTCGCACAGCATTCCTGTTCGCCGCTCTATTCTCAGCCAGCACGTCGGCCTTCGCACAATCGAACTCCGCCAAACCGGCGGATGCAGCGACCGTCAAGTCCGCCCCCGCGCCCTCCAAGGCTTGCCCTGATTGCCTCGACCGTCGTCGCGACCCCGACGCCCAGACCACGCGCACCTTCTATCTCAAATACGCCACCAGCCAGGCCGACATCAACGAGATAGCCCTTTCTCTCCGGTCTCTGCTGCCCCAGGAGTTAGTCGTCGTCGTCGCCAGTGAATCCGCCGTCGTCATTCGCGCTATCCCCGAGGACATGGCCCTCGCTCAAAAGCTCATCGACGATCTCGACCGCCCGAAAAAGTCCTGGCGCCTCACCTACACCGTCTCCGAGATGGACGGCACTAATCGCCTCGGCACCCAACACTACTCCATGGTCGTAGCCTCGGGTCAGCAGACGACCCTCAAGCAGGGAGACCGTGTTCCTATCGCCACAAGCGGGACGGTTAATAGCGCTATGCCTGGCTCTACCCAGGCGCAATTCGTCTACCAGGACATTGGCATGTCCTTCGATGCTACGCTAGCGGAACTGCATGAGGGCGCACGTCTGCGCACCGACGTAATGCAGACCAGCCTTGCCACTGAAAAGCCTGCCTTCACCGCGCCGGATCCTGTGATTCGCCAGACCGGATTCAAGGGCGAAGCCGTCCTCACCCCCAACAAGCCCCTCATCCTCGGCTCCATGGACATGCCCGGCAGCACGCACCACCTCCAGATCGAAGTCCTGATGGAGCCCCTTCCATAACCTCACCTTGCTTACGCCTGTGTAGTGGTAAACCCCGCTCGCCCTCGATCCTGAGAATGCGCGGCGCGAGCGAAATTTTTTTGGTTTTCGCCAAATAGCCGAATTGCACTGTGCGCCCCACATTCGCGGCGTAATGCGCACTCTTTCAATGCCTTATGGTGTGGACAGCAATAGGGCAGGCCAGGCGGCGAAAACGTGTCTTAAACGGCCATACGGCATCCAAATGCAGAGAGAGATGTCCACGAACTCCAGCTCCGCACTCGACGACGCACTCCACGCCGATCCAGACCCCGAACAACCTCGTCGGCCCGCCCCGGTGCGCGATTCCGGCCGTGCGGTCCGCGAGTTTGAAGCCATCTGCGCCAAACACAATCTCACCTGCGGCTCGCCGGAAGACCTCGTTCCATTCCAGCAGGCGCTCGATCAAAACAAGCTGCTCGCCATGAACTTCTGGTCCGTCGTCGCCCGCCTCGGCGATGGTAAACACGGTCAGCCGCTGGGGCAGCAGGAGGTCCTCGACGCCATCGTCCGCGGAGTTACGGGACAGCCGATGGAACAGGCCATTCAGGGACAAGGGCCCGCCATCGACCGGCTGCGCCGCCTGCTCGCCGGAGAAGATGTCTCTCTTGCAGGCGAGCCTGTCGCACCATCTGCGAACGAAGCGCTCTCGCCAAACCAGGATAAAGGGCAGCCTCTCCCACCGGTTGAGAACGCGCCAAGGACAACAGAGGCTTTGCTGCCCCCGGAGCCATCAGCGCCATCCGAATACGTCGCTTCACTCGAACCGTCCGCTCTCTCTTCCGTCGCAGCTACAGTCGATCCGGCGTTCACTCTTGAACCGTTGCCGGAATCCGGCCCGCCCGCGCGCCTGGTACTTCAGCCGGACCACCAACCCGCATCCGATTTCGGGCCAATGAGCCGAGCGGCAGCACAACAGACTCCGCTACGGAACGCTCTTCGCAAACAAACCGCCAGCGATGCAAACCGTATCGATCCCGAGCGTCTAAGCCGTGAGCTTGCCGATCCAAAGCCTGTCAATTCCACGGCTGTCGAGCAGCGTGAAAAGCCTCGCCTCTCCATCCCGCTTGCGGCCTACGCGCGTCACGAAAAAGATCGCCGGACCGGGCGCCGCGCGGGGGACATTCTGATCGCGCTCGTCATCGCCGCCGGCTTAGCCTTCCTGCTGGCGCAGGGCATCATGGCATGGCGGCAGCCGGACAACTCCGCGCGCACCGGAGCAGCCGCCCTCGGCCAGCGCAGCGCGTCTGTGTTCACGCGCTTCGCCGCTTCTGTCCATGCCGGCATTGCATCGGCGCAACAAGCATGGAACCGGC
>DATCBR010000099.1:0-9009 GCA_036511765.1 Acidobacteriaceae bacterium
CGTGAGTTCTACGGTCGATCGGGAAGTCGCGGTGCAGCGAACCGCTCGCCCCAACCGCGAAAGACGCACCGCCTCCGGCCGCAAAGGTCATATGCCCCGGCGTGATCGGCCTCGCCGTCAGGCCGGCGATCTGCCTCTCTCTTCGTTCTGGCGGAGACCCATTCCAGGTCCGCTCTCTTCCGACTGTCGTGATGCGCACCGGCAGCACCGGACGCACCGGCCCGGGCCGGCGGACCGGGACGCGCACCGGCTGGTACCCCCGAGGCCAGCGCACGATGTTGACGGCAAACCCGCCACCGGCGAATCCCCATCCGAAGCCGCCACAGCTCGCGCCCGGTGCCCAGCCCCAGCCGAAGCTGTCGTAGTACGACCACGCGCCGCAGCGATACGGCGTCCAGCCCCACGGATATGCGGACGCCCAGAGGTAGCCCGTTCCGGGATACCAGACCCATGCGCCGTTGCCGTAAGGATCGAAGTCCATGGAAGCATCCGCCGCATACGGCTGCCAGACCTGTCCCTGGCCGGGTACGTCGTACCAGGTGCCACTGGAGTCCAGGTCGCCCCAGCCGTAGCCCTGCGCCCCGGCGTAGTCGTCGCGAACACTGGTGCTGTCGCTCGACTGCTGCGCCGCCTGCTGGTCCATGTCCGCGTTCCACTGGTCCCAGGAGTCCGCCGCAATCTCCTGCGTGAGGGAATAGCGCGACGGATCATTCACGTTCCCGCTCAGCGTCTCACCGGCGATCACATCCACCCTGACGCCATTCGTGCGCTGCACCTGCACCGTCCCATCCAGCACGGCGATACTCGCCGGCGGCTGGTCGAAGTCAATGCGCACCGTTGCATTCTCCACCGGAGAGACCGCATCGCCGCCCACATTCACGGAGTACACATACTCCGGCGTGGCGCGCAGTTCAAAATACGCGAGTCCGCGCACCATGCTCAGGTCCGTGATGAAAAGCTGGCCCGGCGCAATGTCCAGTCGGTCGAGCGAGAGCGTTGAGTTTGGCGTCAGGCGCGCGATGCTGCCGTCCTCGAACTCAATCTCCGCCTGGCCGTCGTTGCCGGTCGCGATCTCGACGCCCTGCAGCAGCGGCAGGTTCATCTGCGCGGGAACGGCGGGATTATCGCCGTCCGTCACGGTGACCGTTCCGTGCGACGAGGTCAGCCGCGCGGCACGGGTTGGCGCCGAGGCTGCATCCTGCGCGGGCGCGGTAACCGGCAACAGCATCCCCGCAACAACCAACGCACTCGCAAAAACCATACGGCGAAATGAGGCAGTATCCAGCATGGACGGTCCTCCGGAGGACACCCTCTCCTCTTAGACGCGCTTTTGCTCCACAAGACTCGGTTGAATCCTTAGAACTTCAGTCACTTGGCCGCGCCAGTCTGCGTTAGCAGCGCACTCGCCTTGGCACGCACACGCGCCAGCAGGTCGCTGTCGCCTGCAATGGATCGCAGCGATTCGCCGATGGTCTGCAACTCGACGGCACGACCCGCTGCCGCCTCCTGCTGCAACCAGGTCATCGCCGAATCGAGCCCCAGCCGGTCGTAGCGATGCAGCCGGTCGAGTTCCCTGCCCGCGTCCAGCGTCTGCGTGATGCCCTGGATGAGCTCGGTCAACGCGGCGAGTTCCTTTACCTCGGTGAAGTTGTAGGTACAGGAGCCGCTGCCATCCGGACCGGTATAGCTGATCGTCTTCGTTCCGGTGTCTGCGATGTTCTTCGCCTTTGAGGCGCAGCGGCGATTGAAGTGATCGAGCTGCGCGGCCAGATCGAAGATGCGCGTCGTGGCCGCGGGCGTCAGGCTCATATCGCGATGAAATGGAATTGCCTCCGGCGTGGCCGCCGCGCCATATCGCGTTCGCTCCGGCAGAGCCTCGCCTTCATAGCTGGCGGCGCCGTCGTTGCGGACCCTCAACGTGTACTTTGGCACAGGCGCTCCGGGCACATTACGCACAAAGTCGAAGACGATCATGGGGACCGCTTGTGTGACTGCCGAGTTCGCACCTGCGGCGTCCGGCCGCGGCCCCTGCGACCCGCCAGCCGATGAGGAGATGCTGCTCGCAATCATCGCAGCGATGGCAATGGCGCGCCGCATTCGCATTACCGTCGAGCTCCCTGCATCTCCAGGGTCTGC
This sequence comes from Acidobacteriaceae bacterium, assembly GCA_036511765.1. GTDB lineage: Bacteria > Acidobacteriota > Terriglobia > Terriglobales > Acidobacteriaceae > Edaphobacter. Next base: position 2,137 of record DATCBR010000099.1, read on the forward strand.
GCCGTATGGATATGGCAAATAGCTATCGCGAGCGCATCAGCGGCGTCGGGCGATTCGGGAGCGGTGCCAAGTTCCAGCAGCCTCGTGACCATGAACTGCACTTGCTCCTTCGCCGCCAGCCCATAGCCGGTGACCGACGATTTGATAGTGAGCGGCGCATACTCTGCCACAACAAGATTGCAGGAGGCCGCCGCCAGCAGCGCCACGCCGCGCACCTGACCAAGCTTCAGCGCGGACTTCGCATTGGCGGAGAAGAAGACCTCCTCAATCGCGACGCAGTCGGGCGTGTGCAGCGTCATCAACGCGGTCAGCTCGGCATAGACCTGCGCCAGCCGCTGTGGCGTCTTCTCTTTCTTCGAGAGCCGGATGGTGCCTGCGGCGCAGTGCGTCAGCTTCGGCAAACGAGCCGCATGGTCCATCTCCACCACGCCATACCCGGTGAACTCCGTCCCGCAATCGATGCCGAAGACCCGCATGGCTTCAGAGTCTACCTTGCAACGCACGCTGCGCGCGATGCCTAGATTGAGTCGCAGCTCCGCCTCCCCGAAAGAAGCCCTGCCTTCGGGAACGCTGCTTGACGCAAAGCCGCCTTTGCCGCGGCTCCATGATCTCCCCATTTCTTCTAGGATGGAGTCCATGCCCACCATCACCGCTCCCACCGGCGTCACCTTCACCGCACCCGTCTCTGATCGCCACGCTGAAATCCTTACGCCTGAAGCCCTCGACTTTATCGTCCGCCTGCAGCGCGCCTTTAACCCGCGCCGCAAGGATCGGCTCGCCGCCCGCATCACGCGCCAGGCCGCGCTGGACGCCGGCCAGAGGCCCGACTTCCTGCCTGAGACACAATCCATCCGCGAGTCCGACTGGACCGTAGCCCCGATCCCGGCGGACATCCTCGACCGCCGCGTCGAGATCACCGGCCCCGTCGACCGCAAGATGATCATCAACGCGCTCAACTCCGGCGCAAAAATCTTCATGGCAGACTTCGAGGACTCCACCACACCCACCTGGGACAACCTCCTGGACGGCCAGCTCAACCTGCGCGACGCCGTCCGCCGCACCATCACCTTCGACGATCCGACCACCAAAAAGAGTTACAAACTGAACGACTCGCCCGCCGTGCTCTTCGTCCGCGCGCGCGGCTGGCATCTCGAAGAGCGTCACATCCTCGTTGATGGCGAACCCATGTCCGGCTCACTCTTCGACTTCGGCCTCTACACCTTCCACAACGCCAAGGAACTCCTCGCGCGCGGCTCCGGCCCCTACTTCTATCTGCCCAAGATGGAGTCGCACCTCGAAGCTCGCCTCTGGAATGACGTCTTCGTCCAGGCCGAAGCCGAACTCGGCCTGCCGAAAAACTCCATCAAAGGCACCGTGCTCATCGAGACCATCCTCGCCAGCTTTGAGATGGACGAGATCCTCTACGAGCTGCGCGACCACTCCGCCGGCCTCAACTGCGGCCGCTGGGATTACATCTTCTCCTTCATCAAGAAGCTCGCCGGCGATACCACGATCATTCTGCCCGACCGTGCGCAGATCACAATGACCACACACTTCATGCGCAGCTACTCGAAGCTCTGTATTAAGACCTGCCACCGCCGCAACGTCCATGCCATGGGCGGCATGTCCGCGCTCATCCCCATCAAGTCCGACCCCGAGGCCAACGAAAAAGCCATCGCCGGCGTCCGCGCCGACAAAGAGCGCGAGGCCACCGACGGCCATGATGGCACATGGGTCGCGCATCCCGGCCTCGTGCCCATCGCGCTTGAGGTCTTCAACCGCATCATGCCCGGCCCGAACCAGATCACCAAGCAGCTCCCCGACTACACCGCCACTGCCGCCGATCTCCTCCAGATTCCCACCGGCTCCATCACGGAGGCTGGCCTGAAGCAGAACGTCGCCGTCGGCCTCGGCTACGTCGAGGCGTGGCTGCGCGGCATCGGCTGCGTCCCGCTCTTCAACCTGATGGAAGACGCCGCCACCGCAGAGATCAGCCGCGCGCAGCTCTGGCAGTGGGTCCACCACGGCGCGAAGATCACCGACGGCCCGAACGCCGGTACTGCGATCACCACTTCGCTTGTCGAAAAGACCATCGCGGACGAACTCAGCACCACCCAACCCAGGGTCGACGCCGCCCGGTACAACGCTTATGAACGCGCCGCCGCCCTGATGCGCAAACTCATCGAATCCCCTACCTTCCCCGAGTTCCTCACCGTCCCCGCCTACGCCGAGGTCCTCAAGGAAGAATGTTACGTGGCATAAAGGAAAGCCGAGTACGCGCTACGCAGCAGCTTTCTCATGGCCGACATTCCTGCGCCGCAGCCACACTAGCATCGCCCCCAGCAGCACGCTGGCTACGATCCCGGTGACTGCGTCGATGGCGAGGCTGCCGCTGATTCCCCTGCGAGCATAGCCGAACGCATCCACATAGAGCATGTAGGTGATGGGGACTCCATACGCCGACGTGATGAAGCAGAACGTCGTTGAGGCCAGCGGGTTGTCCCTGCCGATGGTCTCCATCGTGATCGCAATGCTGGTCGTGATGGCCACACACTGGAAAAGATTTTCCGTGATCAAGGTGATAGCGTAGGCGGTCGGAGTGCGAGGCAACAGAATCAGACCCAGGGACGCCAGCGCTCCAATGACGCCGACGCTAAGGTAGAGAATCCGTAGCGGCACCCGGCGGCTGAGCGCAGGAAAGAGGAAGCATCCCAGCAGACCTCCCGCCGCCACCCCCACTCCGCCGACTAAACCGATAAAACCGGGCGTGGCGTGGAAGTCGCCACCACGGCTGCCGAGGAAATTTGTCAGTGAAAATGTGCCGGCAGGTGTGATAAAGAGCGCGATCGCCAGCAGGACCTCGCGACGCTTTACCAGCCGCGTAATGTCCCGGAAGAATTGCGGAAACGATTCGCTCGCCAGCCGGCGGTCCGGTCCCGGCGCCTGCATCCACAGAAACGGAAGCGTCGGCACCAGGACTGCAGCGCCCAACACCAGAGCTGCGTTCAGTGGCGCCAGATGCTTTACCAGCTGATTGCATCCGATGGCAATCAAGGCGAAGCCGCCCACATTGCCCACCGTGATCCACACGCTGACCATCTTCTCTTCCTCCGCGGATGTAATCGAGGAAAGCCACCCTCCCACCGCGCTCTGATACAGGTACGCGGCGAAGAAGCCTGTCGTAAGGACCGCCTTCAGCACCCCAAGATGATTCAGATTCATGAATCCGACGACCAGAGTGCACGCAGAAAATATTGCCAGCACCACCGCGTACCAGCGGCGGCTGAAGCGCACGTCGAGCATCGGGCTGAAGAGAAAGGACCAGAAGCCCGGCGAGAACGCGATCGCGGTCAACCCGGCGATCGCCGCCTCCGGCACTCCGCGCTCCCCCAGCAGTTGCGGCACGGCAAAGGCCACCACCCCGCCGTAAAGGCCATAGCTCAGGTTGGTCAACCCCATCATCCACACAGGAACGCGATGGCGATTTGGCAAGTGCGGAGTCTCCATGTGCGCGAGGTTGGCTCAGCCTATCACGACGCTGCCTCTGTGCCTCGCGGGACAGCTTTGCGAGAGCGCCGTACATCTCCGGCCCCTACTGAAATACCGTTTACATCTCCGTCAATAACCACTTCCTAATAACCCAACACGCATCTTGACACCAGTTCTGTGAATCTCAATCATCGGAAGTACGTTTCTCTGAGGTGCAATTTTGCCGCGTCCGTATTGGTCAGGTCACATCCAGATTTCACTCGTCAGCGTTGGCGTCAAACTCTTCGTCGCCACTGAAAGCAAAAGCGAGATCCGCTTCCACCAACTATCGCGCTCCACCGGCGAGCGCGTCCGCCACCAGAAGGTCCTCTCCTCAGCCGTCGAAGACGCGCCCGACGAGGCCGCCGCGCCCGTCGAGAAGGACGAGATCGTCAAGGGATACGAGTACTCCAAGGGCCAGTACGTCATGATCGAGCCCAACGAGATCGCCAACCTCCGCGTCCCCTCCAAGAACACCATCGAGATCACGCAGTTCGTCTCGCTCAACGAGGTCGCGCCCGAGTATCTGGAAAAGTCCTACTTCGTCGTCCCGGAAAATGACGTGCAGGCAGAAGCCTTCGCCGTCATCCGCACCGCGCTCGCAAAATCCAAACGCGCCGGCCTGGGCAAGATCGCCTTCGGCGGCCGCGAGCACATCCTCGCCATCACCGCCGCGCCCCCAAGCAGTTCGGGACAGGACGAACCCGGCATGATGGCCTACACCATGCGCTATCAGGAAGAGCTGCGCTCGCCCGCCGAATACTTCAAAGACATCAAGAAGGTCAAAGTCGACGCCGACTCGCTCGAACTCGCCGAATCGCTCATCAAGAAGCGCACCGCGAAGTTTGACCCCACGAAATTCACTGACACCTACGAGACCGCGCTCAAGGAGCTCGTCGAAGCCAAGCTCAAGCACCTGCCCATCCCGCAGGAAGAGCCCGCACCGCATCGCGCCAAAGTCATTAATCTCATGGACGCGCTGCGCAAGAGCGTTGCCGAGGATTCGTCCGCGTCCGCGCCCTCGAAGCTGCCCAGGAAGAAGCCGTCTACCAGCGAGCGCGAACCTGCTGCATCCAAGACAGCCCGCGGCATCTCGCTCGTCAAGCCGAAGGCAGCCAAGCCTGCCTACCGCCGCAAATCGGCGTAGCCCTGCCACTTTGAACCTCGTCATTCTGGACCGCGCACTTTGCGCTCCAGAATCTCCGTATTACTGCTGGCCGATATACCTGTATTCATACGCACCTTCGCCAACGACTGCGAGCGCCAACGGCGCGACAACATAATAGCCTGGGCCGACCGCAGGGAGGCCCAGGTAGCCGGCGATTTCATGCGCGAGGGCTGAAGGCACGACACATTGATGTCGGAACAAATTGCCATCGTGCTCCACGCATCTCATAATCCAGATGGAGTGAGACACGATGGCCTCTGCACGTTCCAATACTGGCTCCGCTCGCAAACCGGTGAAGAAAACCGCCGCGAAATCCGCCGCTGCGTCGTCCCCGAAAAGGAACGCCGCAAAGAAGATAGCGGCAAAATCTACCAAGTCCCCGCCTTCTAAAAACCAATCCGCCTCTGCTGCCGTCGATGAACAACTCGCGCGCTATCGCTCCATGCGCGACTTCCACATCACCGCCGAACCCAGCGGCGCTCGCACCGCCAAATCGTCCCTCCAAAACGAAAACCGTACGAAGTACCCCTTCTGCATTCAGAAGCATGCTGCGTCGCATCTGCACTATGACTTCCGCCTCGGCTGGAAGGGTGTGCTCAAGAGCTGGGCGGTCGCCAAGGGCCCCAGCTACGTCGTCGCCGACAAGCGCCTCGCCGTCCAGGTGGAAGACCACCCCATGGAATACGGCGGCTTCGAAGGCATCATCCCCAAAGGCCAGTACGGCGGCGGCACCGTCATGCTGTGGGACCAGGGCACATGGGAGCCGCAGCCCGCCTATCCCGACGTCGACGCCGGCCTGCGCTCCGGCTCGCTCAAGTTCATCCTGCATAGAACCAAATTGCAGGGCAAATGGGCGCTCATCCGCATGCATGGCAAGTCGGGCGGATCAGAATCCAAACCAAATTGGCTCCTCATCAAGGAGCACGACGACTACGAGCGTCCGCCCACAGACCCGGCCATCACCGAATCCGAACCCAACTCGGTCGTCACCGGCCGCTCCCTCGATCAGATCGCAGCCAGCGAAGACCATGTCTGGAACTCCAAGGACACCCGCTCCGGCCCGCAGGCTTGGTACGCGCAGCCCAGCAAATCCACCGACGAATCCGCATTCACCAATGACGGGGTGCCCCATTCACGCGCATCGCGCGTGAGTGGGAAGGAAAATGACGGGGTGCCCCGTTCATCGCGCGGCGTTAGTCCCGCGGTGGGTGGGGTGCATAATGTCCGATCTCCCACTGACAATAAACTCCCAACCCTCTCTTCCCTCCCTCGCGAAACCCAGCCCGACTTCCTCCCTCCGCAACTCGCCCAGCAGGCCGAAACTCCACCCTCCTCCTCCGGCTGGCTGCATGAGCTCAAGCTCGATGGCTATCGCATCCAGGCCCGCAAATCGGGGGGACGCGTACAGTTACTCACGCGCAAAGGCCTTGACTGGACGCATCGCATGAAGCCTATCGCGGAAGAGGTCGCCCGCCTCTCCGCCGCCTCCTGCACGCTCGATGGCGAAGTCGTCGTCCAACGTCCCGACGGCACCACCAGCTTCGCGGACCTGCAGGCCAGCTTTCAGGAGGGGGCGGCGCACTACCTCACCTACTTCATCTTCGACCTCCTGCATCTCAACGGCCGCAACACCCGCGCGCTTCCGCTCTCCTCACGCAAGGCACTCCTCGCCGATCTCATAGCGCCGCTCAACTCCGAAATCCTCCATCTCTCTGACCATCTCACCGGCGACGGCGTCCCCATCCTGCACAACGCCTGCCGCATGCATGCCGAGGGCATCGTCTCCAAGCGCGCGGACGGGGCATACTCCGGCAACCGGTCGTCGGATTGGATCAAATGCAAATGCCTGCATGAGCAGGAACTCGTCATCGGCGGTTTCACCCTTCCCTCCGCCGGACACACCGGCATGCACGGCATCGGCGCGTTGCTCCTCGGCTACTACCAGAAGGAAAAACTTATCTTCGCTGGACGCACCGGCACCGGCTTCAACCAAAAGACCCACGCCATGTTGCGCGACAAGCTGGACGCTCTCACACAGCCCACGTCCCCGTTCTCGCAAACTCTTCCCGCCGACCAGCGCCGCGGCGCACACTGGGTCCGCCCCGAACTCGTCGCGCAGGTCCGCTTCGCCACCTGGACCGCCGACCATCTCGTCCGCCAGGCCGCCTTCCTCGGCC
>DATCBR010000100.1:0-11579 GCA_036511765.1 Acidobacteriaceae bacterium
CCTGAAGCTGACCATGCCGGATGCGCCGCCGAACGAATACGCCTACGCATTCGTGGTCCGGACCTGAAGAGAAGAAGGAGCCACATCGGAGGCGCGGCGGAGAGGAGTGCCGCGCCGTCCGATGGATGTGCTTCCCTGCCCTGAAGCTCGCGAGCTACGCCGTGCGGCGGTGGCCGGCGGCGAGCTCGCGGACATGGTTCAGGAAGATCGACTTCTGCAGCGAGTCGAGCTGCGAGAGGTAGGCGGCAATCTCGGCGAGGAACGGGTCCGCGGTCAGCACGGCCGCCTCGTCGGAGTGGCGGGTATTGGCGTCGCGCAGCAGCGCGGCGATGTCCACCCGGAGCGCCCTGGCCAGACGGTCCAGTGAGCTGAGCGTCGGCATGGCCTTGCCATTCTCAATCTTCGAGATGTAGGTGCGGGGCACGCCCATGCGCGCAGCAAGCTGGCGCTGGGAGAGGTTGCGCACGTGCCGCAGATCGCGGACCGCGGTTGCGACCTGCAGGCCCTCCTGCGACTCTTGCGGCGGGACCAGCGCAAGCGGCGCGGCAGGCTCCGGCTCCTCGATTTCAAGACATTTGTGGCAGCGCCTGCAAAGAGCGCTGACCGCGCGGAACTGCACCAGACTGCAGTGGTCGCAGCGGAGTACCTCCCGCTGTTCGACGGACGGCATCATGGTAGCCATAGTTGTATGTTTCGCGGGCGGACCCAGAGCAAGGAACCGCAGCACACGTCCGATAACGTCGACCGTGCGATGTGCCTAGAGTGACACCGCGTATCTGAACAGTCAAGTGGAAATGCCGACAAATGCCTAAGAGACCCAAAGAAAACCAAAAGCGGAACCACGGGAGTAAACACCCGCGCGCTCCCTCTACCGCATCGCCGGTCTACGGTGTGATGTCGGCAACTGCGATCCGCTCCACACCCGCCTCTTCAAATGCCTGGTCGGTCGCTCGAACAGAGCCGGGCAGGCCGACCGCGCGGCAGGCGTCCTCGATCACAAAGCACTCAAAGTCATGCGCGATGCCATCGATCGCTGAGTAGCGCACGCAATAGTCATACGCCAGCCCGCACAGAAACAAGCGTCTAATACCGTGGTCGCGCAGATAGCCAGCCAGTCCGGTAGGCGTTTTGTGGTCGTTCTCCAGAAATGCTGAGTAGGCGTCGATCTCCTTGCGGCAGCCCTTGCGCGCGATCAGCTCCGCATGCGGCACATCGAGCGCCGGATGGAAGTCCGCCCCCGGCGTGCCCTGCACGCAGTGATCGGGCCAGAGGGTCTGCTCGCCGTATGCAACTTGGATTGTCTGGTACGGCTGCGTGCCGGGATGCGCGCTGGCAAAGGAGATATGTCCGCGCGGGTGCCAGTCCTGCGTGAGGACGACGTGATTGAAGGCGCGCGCAAGGCGGTTCACCGCCGGGATGATCTGGTCGCCGCCGGTAATGGCCAGCGCGCCGCCAATGCCATCATGCGCAGGGCAGAAGTCGTTCTGGAGGTCGATAATCAGCAGCGCATCCGTGGCAAGGTTCAGGTCCATACATTCAGTTTGGCACGATTCCACGCGAGGATGAATTGCCCTTGGTGATGGCCGTATCGGGCTTGTGCGACCATGGACGCCATGCTCTCCCGCATCACTCTCTTCTCGCTGCTGCTGGCCCTGATGCTGGGCCTCGGGATCGTGATGCAGACGAAGAGCGAGCGCGACCGCTGCAACAGCTACGCAGCGGACGGAATTCCCCCGAGAAGCGAGTACGTCGTCACAGGCACGCGCGAGGTGGAGGTGCCGTGCAACGACTGGTGGATGCGCCAGTCGCAGACAGTGCAGGTCCTATGCATCGCGGATGCAGGGCTGGGCATGATCTTCGCGGTGAATGCGCTTGGCGACCTGCGACGAGGGCTCGGTCTGCGGCGCGCACGCAAGCTGCGGTGAACCGGCCCGGCATCGCTCTCCCATTACACTGGAGCCATGAGCAGCCATACGACCAAGCACCCTGCGGCTGCCGAGACCCGCGTGCGAGTGCGCTACGCGGAGACCGACCAGATGGGCGTGGTCTACCACGCGAACTATCTTGTCTGGTTTGAGGTTGGCCGCGTCGAGCTGATGCGCCAGCGCGGCCTCGACTACAAGCGGCTGGAAGAGGAAGAGGGCTGCTGGATCGCCGTGGTGGAGGCGACGGCGCGGTATAAAGCGCCTGCGCGCTATGACGACGAACTGATCGTGGAGACGCGCGTGCTGTTGGTGCGCGGATCCGTCATCCGCTTTGGCTATCGCATCCTGCGCGTGGATCCCGATTCCGATACCCGGCATCTGCTCTGCGAGGGCGAGACCGCGCACGTGGTGCTGGGCCGCGACATGAAGAAGTGCGCCATCCCCAAGCGATATGCGGAGATTTTGCACGGAGCAGTAGTGCACGGGCACGCTCACGCGGACAAGTAGGAGCGCGGCTAGAGCGCCAGCGTCCGTGGCTTCACATTGGCGCGAATCGAGTCAACGATCGCCGCCAGCGGAGTTCCCGGGCCGAAGATAGCTGTGACCCCGCACTCTTTCAGCGCCGCGTGGTCTTCCTCCGGGATCGTTCCGCCCAGCACCAGCAGGATGTCCGTTGCCTTCTGCGCGGCCAGCAACTCCGCGATGCGCGGCACGATGGCCTTGTGCGCGCCGGAGAGGATCGACAGCCCAATGCAGTCCACGTCCTCCTGGATCGCGGCGGAGACGATGGCCTCCGGCGTCTGCCGCAGGCCCGTGTAGATGACCTCCATGCCCGCGTCGCGCAGCGCGCGCGCGATGACCTTGGCGCCGCGGTCGTGGCCATCCAGACCCGGCTTGGCCACAAGTACGCGGATAGGCGGCGGTTGCATGGCGGCAAGTATACGCCGCAGCCACAGAGAATCTAAGTGTTCGCGGTCTCAGTCTCGCTTTGCGGCGCGGCAGCTGGCTCCGCCTTCGCCGCGCGCGCCGTCTGCCACGCCTTCGCATACTTCCAGCTGGTGTACGTCGCATGGTACAGATGCAGCAACAGACCCTCGCGTCCGTCGAGAAAGCCAAGCCGGAAGATGTAGTTCCACACGAACGTAAGCTGCGGCACCACAAACACGTTCATCACAAATGCCGGCAGCGTGCGGCTCACCCGCCCCGCGCTGACCAGCAGACTGCAGCCCAGCGAGCTGTAGCGGTCCATATGCTCGATGTAGGTCTCAAGCGTGGGATACGCGTGGTGGATCAGGTCATAGTCCAGCGCGCCGGCCTCGCCGTCGAACGCGATGGTCTCATGCACCGGCCGGTCTTCAAACTGCGGCGGCGTGGTGAAATTCGCTGCGGTGCGGCGGAAGAGCCGCAGCTTGGGGTCAGGATAGAAGCCCCCGTGCTTGATCCACCGGCCGAGAAAGAGGTTGCGCCGCTTCAGGTAGTACGCATCCGCCGGAGGATTGGTGGGCAGCAGCGTGCGGATCTGCCTCTGCAACTCGGGGCTCAGCTCCTCATCGGCGTCCAGCGAGAGGATCCACGTGCCGGTGCACTTCGCGATGGCGGAGTTCTTCGATCCCGCAAAGCCCTTCCACGGCTCGTCGTAGACCTTCGCGTTGTGGGCTCGGGCAATCTCCGCGGTGCGGTCGGTCGAGGCCGAGTCGAGCACGATGATCTCGTCGGCAAACTGCACGCTGGCCAGCGTGCGCGCCAGGTTGGCCTCTTCATTCTTGGTGATGATGGCGACAGAGAGCGACTGCGGCGGCAATTGAGTCACAGGTTCCATTCCAGTGGCTCCCTCGAAAAGTGCAGATCGGCAATAAAGAGACAGATTCAGCCGGAGCGGTCGCGCAGCTACGGCTGGCAAATGGGCTGCGTTGCATACTTCTACGAAATGCCGGGCTGGTTAGCCGCAGCGGGACCGCGTTTTGTTGCGTGTGCGTGCTCCCTGGCCGGCTCAACGGGGGCGGCTTTGCGAACAGTGTAGCCGATGACAGATGCGGGTTCGGCAAAAATCGAGCCATTCAGCCTGGACCAGTTTCCATACAACCAGCCGAATCGCATCCCCGCCGCCGTCACCTGTGGGACGATACATGCATGGGACGATGGGATGAGGTCGTGCTGAAGGGCCGCGCACTCCGGCTGGAGACGCTGGGGATGCAACATGCTGACGGACTGGTCGCAGCCTCTGCCATCGATCCGTCACTCTATCGCTGGAGCGCGGTGCCGGTGGGTCGCGAAGCTGTCGAGAATTACATCGCCACCGCGACCGAGTTGCGCGAGGCCGGCAAAGCGCTGGCATTCGCGGCCGTGCGCGAGCCGGATGGCCTGGTAATCGGCGCCGCCCGCTTCTTCGATATCGAGCAATGGGCGTGGCCCGCCGCTCACCGACAGCACGCGCGCGCGAACCCAGACGTATGCGAGATCGGCTACACCTGGTTCAGCGCGCCGTCCATCCGCACCGCTGCGAACACTGAGACCAAGCTGCTGATGCTGACACATGCGTTTGAGGCATGGGGCATGCTGCGCGTCTGCTTCCACACGGATGCGCGCAACGATCGCTCAGCCGCAGCGCTGGCGCGAATCGGCGCACGGTTTGAAGGGATTCTGCGCACCCATCGGCTTGCAGTGGACTGCGCCGTGCGCGACTCGAAGCGCTATTCGATCGTCGCGGACGAGTGGCCTGAGGTGAAGAAGAATCTGCTTGCGAAGCTCGACCGCGGCTAGCCGAGCGTAATCGACTCGTCGCCCAGGTGCTCACGCAGCAGGCGCTCAGCCAACGGCAGCAGCGCCTCGCCGGTCTTCGGCAGCACGAACGCGGACTGCGCTTCAGACCACTCCAGCTTGTAGCTGGTGGCCTGCGCGGAGATCCATATCTGGCGCACCGGCGTATTCGGCGTCACCACGAATTTGGCCGAGCCGTTCTCGAAGATGATGTTCATCACGCCGTTATTGTCTTCAAACTCGAAGCCGCCGGAACCATCTCCGGCGTCCTCGGCGGCGATCAGGGCCTGCTTCAGCGTCTCCAGCGCGCTGTCCGACTCGCGGCGAAACTGTGCTTCATCCAGCATAGGTTCCAGTTTACTGGAGCGAAGACATACACTCGTCGCCTCGCCCGCTGCCCTGCTCTGTCGTGCAGGCCGCACAGCGCAATCGCTGTATGCCGGCTTGCATGGCACGCAAAAAAGAAGGCCGCCCAGGCTTAGGCGGCCTTGAGTGCTGGTTGAAACTTCTATTGCACCACCAACGCCACCGTCGTGCTCTGCGAAACCGACCCGGAGGTCGCCGTCACGGTCACTTGCGATGTCCCCTGCGGCGTGGGCGTCTGCGATGCGTAGCTGTTGCCGCATCCAATGACCGCGCCCAGCGACAGCAGCGCCACAAATGCTGCAATCATCGGACGCCATGCGCCGAGGTTCCTGCGGCGCATCGCCAGCATGCCGCCAAGTGGAAACAGCAGCGCCAGCGCAACGCCTCGGCCCAGAGAATGGGAGGCACTCGCCAGCTTGTAGGTCGTGATGTCCAGCAACGTGCTGGACGGCGCGCTGCCGGACGCGGCAATTTGCGCCGGGGTAAAGCTGCACACCGCGCCTGCCGGCAGTCCGGAGCAGGCCAGGGTGACCGTCCCGGTGAAGTTGTACGTGGGCGCGATGTTGATCGTCGTAATGGCATCGAAGCCCGCCTTGACCGTAAGCGTCCCTGTCCCGGCGCTCACGCCATAGCTGGGCGTGCCGCTCGCCGTCGAGTTCGAGATTGCGGCGAACAGGCCGTGCTGCTCGCCGGTCAGGCCCGCGGTAAAGTAGACCGACCCCGCGGTCCCACCCGAGACCCCAGTCGAATTAGTCACCGCGGTCCCTGCAGGCAGCAGCTCCCAAAGGCTTGGGTACGCCAACGGCTTACCCGTGCCGTCGGTCAGCTGCCCGCGGAAAGTAAAGTTCACCGGGTCGTAGGCGTTGATCCTGCCATTGCCGAAGTTGCCGATCAGGATATCGCCGCCGAAGATGCCGAAGCTCGTAGGCGCAATGGCCACTCCCCATGGCGTATCCAGATTGCCGCCTGTGGCGATGCGCGCCACGAAGTTGCCGTTCGCGTCAAACTGGTCGACCACGCCGTTGCCCACCGCATCCACCGTGCGATACGGAGCGCTGGCGGTCCGCAGCGCGTATGCCACATAAATCTGCCCGTTCAGCACATGCACTGAGAACGGCGCATAGCCGGCGGGCAGATTGGGATCGGTGAAGCTCCCCGTCAGCGACGTCCGCGCGAAGGTGCTGCTGTACACCTCCAGCGCATTGTTGCCGAAGTTCGCGGCAAGAATATAGCTGGCCGTCGCCGTGTTGTAGATCGCGAGGCCGGGATACGAGGCGCCGGTGCTGCTGTTGTTAATTACGATCTGGCACAGAGCATTCGCCGTGCCCAGCTTGCCGTTCCAGCCGGAGATCGTGCCGTCCAGCGTGGAGAACAGGAAGTTTGCCTTGGTGAGGTTGGGCAGAATCATCCCCGTCGCGCCGCCGGTCGTCACCGAGCCGGCAGGAAAGCCGTTGGCGGTAGCATTCGCGCCGGCAGGAACAATCACCTTGAAGGCGATTGCCGGCACAGTGGAGACGACATAGTCGTACCCAGTGCCCGCGGCGGAGATCCACCATGTGCCGCTGTCGGAGATGGCCCACGGGTTGATGAAGTTTGCGTCGGTAACGGTCGCAGGCACGGAGCCGTCGGAGACAAGGTTGGTGACGGTGTAGGCGCCGGCCGTCTGTGCGGAGGCGACGCCCGGAGCCGTGCAAATAGCCGCCGCTAAAATGACGGCAAGTGACAGGTGGAATACACGGCTGCGTGGGACGAGGAACAAGGAGAGGGTCATTGGGGTCGACCTCACTTTTTCTTCCGGCGCGGAGCACGGAGAGATATGCGGTCGCTAAAAACGCGTCCGGTGAGGTTCAAGATAGTGACCCGGCACAATGCCGGTTGTCAGCGCTGTGTCAGTTGATTGTCATTTCGCGAAGATTTCATGCCATCGACGCAATGTTTCGTTGCAATGTTTCGTTGGCTTAGAACGGAATGTCTTCGTCCGTGATGCCCTGGTCGGCATAATCCGGCGCGGAGGCTTGCGGCGACCCAGCGCTGGAGTTCGACGACGAAGACCGCGAGTAGCCGCCGCCACCTCCGCCTTCGCCGCCGCCACCGGGCTTGCCCAACAGCGACAGCTCATTGACTAAAATTTCAGTCCGGTATTTCTTCTGGCCGGACTCCTTGTCGTCCCACGACCGCGTCTGTATCTTGCCTTCGATAAAGAGCTGCGTGCCCTTCTTCACGTAGTCGCGCACAATCTCCGCCGTGCGCTGGAAGGCCACCAGGTTGTGCCACTCGGTGGAGTCGGACCAGTTGCCCTGCGCGTCCTTGCGGCGGTCGGCCGTAGCCAGGCTGAACGTGGCCACAGTGGTACCGCTGGGCGTCGAGCGGATCTCAGGGTCCTTGCCGACGTTGCCGAGAAGAAATACTTTGTTGACGCCTTTGGCCATTTCACGCGCTCCGATACTCAATGGGTTATGCGAAGCCATGAGCATAGCAGACAGGCAGCGGTGGATTTCCGGGGCGGAAACTAAGGCTGCTTCCTGCGGTCCCCAACCAGCTTCGCAATCGCCAGCAGCACCGTCAGCGTGCCGGTCGGCAGGCAGCCCATCACGATCATCAGCGCCAGCCAGCCGGAGTTGGTGTGCGGGCCTTGATGCGTGACGCCGCCGAAGGCCGTCAGCATCAGCGCCGCCGCTACCCCGCCAACGCCCAGGAGACTGGACCCAATGCGGAGAAGCTGGCGAGTATCGGGCTGGAGCGTCATCGATGAATTACAGCCTGCAGAAAATAGACGAATACACCACTGACCGAAACATACAGCCAGATCGGAAACGTCCAGCGCGCAATACGGCGATGTGCCGGAAAGCGTCCCGTCAGCGAGAAGAAGAACGTGATCAAAATCATCGGCAGCGCCACGATGGCCAGTGGGATGTGCGTGGCGAAGAGCACAAAGGCATAGGTGTTCCACAGCGCGCCATGGTGCGCGATCGGCAGATGCGTCTCGCCGTGCAGCGCGAAGTTCACCAGATAGCAGATGAGAAAGATCGACGAGAAGAGAAACGCGAAGATCATCGCCGCGCGATGATGCAGCACACGACGCTGGCGGATCTCATGGAAGCCCGTCACCAGGGCCACCGTGGAGAGCGCGTTCAGGATGGCATTCACCAGCGGCAGCCAGTGGAGCTGCGTTCCCGCTGCGTCGGTCGGAGCGTGGTAGTAGACCAGCCAGCAGATCAGTGCGCTGGCCGCGGCCGAGACGGCCAGTATCCCGACAATTACGCCGGGCGGCGTGTGCAACTGCGAGGGTTTGAGCGAATGTTCTGGCATCGTTCTAAAAAAGCAGCCGTCCCTGCGCGTCCAGCATCATCGCGGCGAGCAGCAGCGGCAGATAGATCACCGAAGCGCGCAGTAAATTACGCGCGGGCTGCATGGCGGACCGGCGCGCATCTTCACCATATTCTTCCCCGGCAGCAGGCATAAGCTCCGCCAGGACATTGCCGCGAAAGGCGCTGCGCGCGAACACAATCGCATACCAGAGGTAACCCAGCGAGAAGACCGCCGCGGCGACCGCATACGGCATACCGTCAATGCCCAGCGCCCACGGCCACAACGCGACGCCAATCATCAGCACCGCATAGAAGACCGCCTGCACGCCGCTCGACCGCGCCGCATAGCGCTGGTCTTCGCCCGTCGCCGTCAGGCGGATGCCGGCGCGCGCGTAATCTGTCCGGTACATCCAGCCGATCGCCATGAAGTGCGGGAACTGCCACACGAACAGGATCGCAAACAACGCAATGGCCGGCCATTCGATCACACCGCGCGCCGCGGTCCAGCCGATCAGCGGCGGCAGTGCTCCAGGAAACGCGCCGATGAAGGTGTTGACCGGACTCATGCGCTTCAGCGGCGTATAGATCGCGACATAGCCGACTGCGGTCAGCAGCGTCAGCGTGCCCGTCAGCGGATTGGTCGCGCGCGCCAGATAGAGCGACCCCACAAACGTCAGAAGAAATCCGACGATCAGACCATGCGCCAGCCCGATGCGTCCGGCAGCCATCGGCCTGTCCTGCGTGCGATGCATCAGGCGGTCGGTCCTGCGCTCAATCGCCTGGTTCAGCGCGCTCGATCCGCATGTGACCGCTGTGATGCCAAGTAGCGCCTTCATCGCGCCGGGATTGAATGGGCTGACGCCGGAGCGCAGACTGCCAAGATAAATCCCCGCCGCGGAGGTAATCACAACCATCACCGAGACGCGCACCTTGAACAACTCGGCATAGTCGGTCGCCAGCGAGTGCCGGCGCGGAGCGGCTTCTGCCACGCCCGCAGGCGGGCGGATATCGGCTACGGATGCGGGGACGGCGGTGGTGGCCACGACTTCAAGGATAACGCGAATGCCGCCGCGCTTCAGCGTGCGGTAAAAGAACCGATCGCGCCGTAGAGAGGTTTGACCGTAAATCATCAGGGCTTCGGCCGCAGCTTCGCCAGCAACTCCTCCGCCGTCGGCGACGTGTTCACCACATCCGCAGCCGTCAACCACGCCCGGCGCAGTTGCGTGATCCCGTAACGCATCTGGCCCAGCTCTTCGGTCGAGTGGGCGTCCGTGTTCACTACAATACGGCATCCCAGCTCTCTTGCGCGCCGCAGATGCAGGTCGCTCAGGTCGGCCCGCGCCGGACTTGCGTTGTGTTCCACCGCAACGCCAAGCTCCGCCGCGCGCGCCAGCACACGCTCGATGTCCAGCGCATACGCCTCGCGCGAGAGGATCTTCCGCCCCGTGGGATGTCCCAGAATGCGCACGTGCGGGTTCTCCATCGCCCGCAGCACGCGCGCCGTCATCTCCTCCAGCGGCTGGGCGAAGTGCGAGTGTACGCTGGCAATCACAATCTCCATCTCCGCCAGCGTCGAATCGGCAAGATCGAGCGAACCGTCAGCCAGAATGTCCACCTCAATGCCCGCCAGCACACGGATCTTGCCCGTATGTTCTTTCTTCAGCTCCGCATCCACCTCGCGGATGCGCCGCACATGCGCGAGCGCGCGCTCATCATCCAGACCGTTCGTCATGGCCAGGTTCTTCGAGTGGTCGGTGATGGCAATGTACTTCAGACCACGCACCATCGCCGCCTCCGCCATTGCGCGAATCGTGTCTCTCCCGTCCGTGGCCTCCGTATGCATATGCAGATCGCCGCGGATGTCCGCCAGCTCGATCAGCCGCGGCAGTCCGCCGGCTTCCTCTTTCGCGAAACTCGCTGCCGCCGCCTCAATCTCCCCGCAGTTCTCCCGCAGCTCCGGAGGAATAAACTCAAGCTCCAGCGCCCGGTAGATCTCCTCTTCGGTCGCCGCCGCAACGATCGAATTGTCGTCCAGCCGCAGCAGCGCATACTCATTCAGCGTCATACCGCGCTTGATCGCGCGCTGCCTCAGCGCAACGTTGTGATGCTTCGATCCCGTGAAGTACTGCAGCGCCGCGCCGTAGCTCGACCGCGGCAACAGCCTCACGTCCACCTGCAACTGGTTGCGCAGCGTAAAGCTCACCTTGTTCTGCCCGCGCGCTATCAGCTTGTCGATCAGGGGCAGCGTAGCCACATGCTCCACAGCCGCGGCCACCTTGTCCGGCTCGCATGCCGGCCCGGTCACCAGCAGGTCCAGATCGCCGACACTCTCGCGTCCGCGCCGCAGCGATCCCGCCGGCGTAATCTCCTCAATCCCCGCAAACTCGAAGATCAGCGCCGAGATCAGCGCCGCCTCCCGTCGCGCCTGGTCGATGCGAAAGCGGCCCGTGTTGCGGCGGTAGTCCTCAATCCCCTTCAGCAGCTTCGCCGCGAACTTCTCGCCCATGCGTGGCAGCTCGGCCAGCTTGCCTGCCTTGGCCGCCTCTTCCAGTGCGTCGATGTCCGCAACGCCCAGCGCCGACCACAGCAGCGCCACCGTCTTTGGCCCCATGCCCGGCAGCCGCAGCAACTCCAGCATGGTGGGCTTGTACTTGGTCAGCAGCTCCACGCGGATCGGCATGGTGCCCGTCGCGACGATCTCGCAGATATTCGCCGCCATCCCTTTGCCAATGCCAGGAATGGCAAGCAATTGTTTCGGATCGGCGGCCACCAGCCCGGCCAGTTGTGTCGTCTGCTGCTCGACGGCTTCCGCCGCCCGCCGATAGGAGCGGATGCGAAAGGTGTCTGCGGCGTCAATCTCAAGAAGGGCCGCAGTCTCTTCCAGCAGCCGTGCGATAGCAATGTTTTCCATAAACACGAAAGGGCCGGACGCCCGCAGGTTTCATCAGCCTGCAAGGCTCTCCGACCCAACCCATGCTACGCGATTCCGCCGCACGCAGCTTGCACACCCGCACCCTTGCCGCGTAACCGCACCGTACAGCCTCAATCTCGAACGATCAGGCCGCGTCGCTGCGAGGAACGGCGTCACTATGCGCGGCGGCTTCGCTGTGCGCAGCGGCTTCGCTGTGCGCAGCGCCATCGCGCACGCGGATCACCTGGTCCGCCTGCGGGCCCTTCGTCCCCTGGATCACGTCGAACTCAACCTCATCGCCCTCCTTCAGGC
>DATCBR010000101.1:0-11594 GCA_036511765.1 Acidobacteriaceae bacterium
GAATAGTCCTGCTCCCACGCGTGGCCGTCGCGCCAGATCTCAACGTCGAACTCCTGCGAGAGCGCATTGACGCAACTGACGCCCACACCGTGCAGGCCGCCGGAGACCTTATAGTTAGAGGCGTCGAACTTGCCGCCTGCATGCAGCATGGTCAGCACGACCTGCACGGCGGGCATCTTCTCGCCGTTGATGATCTTGTCGTCCACAGGAATGCCGCGGCCGTCGTCCACCACGGTGATGGAGTTGTCGACGTGGATGGTGACGTCGATGCGGGTGGCGTGCCCGCCCAGTGCCTCGTCGACGGAGTTGTCGACGACCTCGTACACGAGATGATGAAGCCCCATCTCGCCGGTGGAGCCGATGTACATGGCGGGGCGCAGGCGGACGGCGGTGAGGCCTTCGAGCACAGTGATGTTTTCAGCGGAGTAGCCGCCACCCTCTTTTTCTGCCTTCGCGGCATTCTTTGAGGTTGCTTCCAGGGCTTTTGCTTCCGCTTCCGGGCTCACTGCGGTGGTTGCCATCTACGCTCCGCGCGGCGAGGGAGATTGCCGCGAATTTCAGGTCAGTTTCGGGGACTTCTTTCATGCGTGCCGATGGCCTTCGAAATGCATGCCCTCGGGTCGCATCGATCTTGATAAAAGCCGCGCCAAATCATGGTTTTCTGCGATTGGGCAGACCTGTTTGCACTCCTCGAGTATACCACGCGCAGAGGATAATTTCGGGCCGCTGAAATGGCCTGAAATGGTGCAAAACAGGGCACTTTTCAGGGGCGGAAACGGCTCCAAAACCAGGTCGATCTGATAGACTTACAGATGCTGTCCAACCTGTAGTATTGAGTCAGGAAACACCATGCCAAAGTTGAAGACCCATTCGGGCGCAGCCAAGCGCTTTACCAAGACGGCCTCGGGCAAGTTCAAGCGCGGCCAGTCCAAGATGCGCCACATCCTTACCTCGAAGTCCGTGAAGACCAAGCGCCACCTGCGCAAGGGAGTCATGATCTCCGACGCGGATACCCCGAAGATCGCACGCATGCTGCCCTACGCGTAAGCGGAGGGGAAGCAGTAAGAAGTTTTCAGGTCGAGCGGGTGCCCCATATCTTGAAAAGATGTGGGAGCAGAAACCCAATCAGCAATGGGCCAGTCACAGCGTTCCGGCCCCTGGGAAGCGAAAGCCGCCCACACCAGACCTGAAGTGCCAGAGCGAGTGAAGAGGACAACCTTTCCTCCAGCCGCTTAGCTTCTCCGGCGGAATCGCCGGAAGGCAAACACGAAACGCAAAAAGGAGCATACGATGCCTCGCGTCAAACGCAGTACGAAACGCACCGACCGCCGCAAGAAGATCCTCAAGAAGGCCAGCGGCTACTTCCTCACAAAATCCAAGCTCTACCAGGCCGCGCAAGAGGCCGTTGAGCGCAGCCAGATGTTTGCGTACACCGGGCGCAAGCAGAAGAAGCGCCAGTTCCGCGCACTGTGGATTGTGCGCATCAACGCGGCCTGCAAGGCCAACGGCACCAGCTACTCGACCTTCATCAATGGGCTGAAGCTGGCGGGCAATCCCCTGGACCGCAAGGTGCTGGCGGAGATCGCCTACAACGACGCTGCTGGTTTCACCGCGCTGGCCGAGACCGCCAAGGCTGCCGTGGCCAAAAGCAAGTCGGAGAAGAAGGCCGCGTAAGAACCGATTGTGGATTCACTGAGGGCGTGGCTTATGGCCGCGCCCTTTGTCTTTGCTGCCACCTTTGTTCGTGACTCACACTCGTTATCGGGCAGGTGAGCCAACCGGTGCGCGGCGGCGGTTATCCTAGACAGGTATGCCCCTGACAGTTGAATCCGAAGCGATGCCAATTGCCAATGCAACGAGTGCGGCGCAGGCTCCCGCGTCGGGCAAGCAGGATCTAGCGGCAGAATCCAATCCGCTTCAGCCGTTCGTGGCTTTTGAATCCTGGGGCCGCTATCCGAAGTACAAAGCGCGCGTTATCCCCCTGCACTGGCAGTCGGACTTCCCGTCCGTGCTGGCCGCCGTGACGGCTGCCGGCATGACCGGTTCCGCCCTGCCGGTTGGCCTGGGCCGCAGCTATGGCGATGTGGGGCTGCTGAAGGACGGCACGCTGCTGCAGACGACGGGCATGGATCGGCTGCTTGCGTTCGATCCCGCAACCGGCATCCTGACAGCTGAGTCGGGCATCTCGCTGGCGCAGATTCTGGATTTTGCGGTACCGCGCGGATTCTTTCTGCCGGTCTCGCCGGGGACAAAGTACGTCACCCTCGGCGGCGCGATTGCGAACGACATCCACGGCAAGAATCATGAATATGCCGGCTCCTTCGGCTGCCACGTGCCGTGCTTCGAGCTGGTGCGCTCGGATGGCTCGCGCCGTCTCTGCTCCGGTACGGAGAACGCAGACTGGTATGCAGCGACGATCGGGGGCATGGGGCTGACCGGGCTGATCGCGTGGGCACAGCTGCGATTGAAGCCCATCGTCTCGCGCGCGATGGACTGCGACCACATCCAGTTCCACGGCATCGATGAGTGGCTCACGCTAAAGCAGCAGTATGCGGCCGCCGAATATAACGTGAGCTGGATCGATTGCGTATCAACCGGCAAGAACTTCGCGCGCGGCATCTTTATGGCTGGCGATCACGCCAAGAATCCGGGCGAACTCAAGCCGTCGCCCGAGCCGAAACTAGTCTTCCCGTTCGACGCGCCCGGCTTCGCGCTCAACCGTCTCTCTGTCGCGGCGTTCAATGCGCTCATCTTCCATAAACAAATGAAGTCACACGTGAAGGCATCGGTTGACTACGAGCCATACTTCTATCCGCTGGACATGCTCCTGCGCTGGAACCGCGTCTACGGCAAGAATGGCCTCGTGCAGTTTCAGTATGCGATTCCGTGGGCGCATGCGAAGGAAGGAACTGTTGCCATCCTGCGCGAGATCGCGAAGTCCGGCCTGGCCAGCTTCCTGGCGGTGCTCAAGGCCTTCGGCGATATTCCCTCGCCGGGGATGATGAGCTTTCCGTATCCCGGCATCATGTTTGCGCTCGACTTCCCCATCAAGGACGCGACCTTCCCGCTGCTGCAACGGCTGGGCGACATGACGCTCGAGTTCGGTGGGCGGCTGTATCCCGCCAAGGACGCCGCGATGACGCCGCAACAGTTCCAGACTTTTTACCCAGACTGGCAGCGGTTCGCACAGTTCAAAGATCCCATGCTTACGTCCAGCTTCTGGGAGCGCGTGACTGGCGCAGAGAGAACAATCTTATGAGCACAAAACCTGCAAGGGACCCGCTCGCGCAGCCGGGAATTGCCTCCAACGCGCGCATCACGAAGAAAATACTCGTCCTGGGCGCAACCTCCGGCATCGCCGAAGCAACGTGCCGCATCTGGGCGGCGCAGGGCGCGCAGCTCTTCCTCGTCGCACGCAATCAGGCCAAGCTGGATGCGGTGGCCGCAGACCTGAAGACACGCGGCGCATCGTACGTTGGCACCGCTGTGGCTGATCTCGATGACACCAGCAAGCATGCCGAACTGCTGGCCCACGCGGTCAATTCGCTCACTGGTATGGACGTCGCATATCTTGCGCACGGCATCCTCGGCGATCAGGCCATCGGTGAGCGCGACTTTGAGCACGCCGCGCAGATTCTGCATACCAACTTTGTCGCGCCGGTCTCGCTGCTCACATGGCTGGCGAACTTCTGTGTGCAGCGGCGCGCGGGCGTGCTGGCGGTGATCTCGTCGGTGGCGGGCGATCGCGGCCGCAAGTCAAACTATCTGTACGGTTCGTCGAAGGCGGGGCTGAGCGCGTTTCTTGCGGGGCTGCGCAACCGCGTAGACCGCGAGGGCGTCACGGTCCTCACGATCAAGCCTGGCCCGGTGGCGACCGCGATGACCGCGCACATGAACGTGAAGAAGGCCGACGCGAATGTGGTGGCGAAGTCCATCGTTGCGGCCATCGATCGCAACGCCGACGTGCTCTACGTGCCGGGGATCTGGCGCGTCATCATGTTCGTAGTGCGCGCGATTCCTGAGCGTGTGTTTAAGAAGCTCAATCTATAGGCCACCTACTATTACTGTTGCTGCTGCGCGATCTGCTGCTGGCGCAGACTTGGCGGCGGCGGCTCGGGTGGCGCCTGTGCCCTCTCCACCAGGATCGACCAGTCCTCCGGGACGGGCATCTCGCGGTCCAACTGCGGAGCGCCTTCGCTGGGCGTGACGCGGACGGCCACCGTCAGTTCGCTTGCCGCGCGGCCGCGGAAGATGCCGTGTGTGGGCGGCACGTCGGCGTAGTCGCGGCCGATGGCAGTGCGGATGTGGCGGTCGCCGGCGACCAGCCAATTGGTGGGGTCAAAGCCCACCCAGCCGAGGTGCGGCAGGAGCACCTCGATCCAGGCATGCGTGGCCGAGGCGACCGATCGATCTTTGTCGCTCTGGCCATGGAAGAGGTAGCCGGAGACATAGCGGCAGGGGATGCGCAGTTTCGTCCGCACCAGCGTGGTCATGATGTGCGCGAAGTCCTGGCAGACGCCGGCGTGCGTCAACAGCGCAAGATCGATCGGCGAGTCTACTTTGGTGGACTTCGGGACGTACTCAAAGTGGTGGAACATCTGTTCGTTGATCTGGTGCAGCACCATCAGTGGATCGTCGCGGCGGCGCAGGTCCATTTCGTCGGCGAGAGCTTCGAGCGCCTCGGTGGGCGCGCAAAACTCGCTGGGGAGGAGCATCTCCCAGTAATCGCCCTGCTCCACCATGTGGTCCAGCTCGGCCCATGCGTCTGGCGACAGAAATGCGGGGACAGCCTGCGCCGGTTGAACCTCGACGTGCGATTCGGCAACGATGACGAGCTGTCCGTGCTGGCCAGGAATGTCAAAGTGATGAACGTGATTGCCGAGGTGATCGCGATAGCTGAAGACACGGCAGCGCGGGCTCACCGAAAGATGAAAGGTGAGGCAGACCTGGTTCTGGTCCGAGCGCGGGTGCATGCGCGTCTCCATCATGCTCTCGCTGACGGGATTGGAGTAGAGAAACTTCGTGAGATGGCGAATGGAATAGTACATAGGGTCAGATTCGCGGTTCAGGGTACAAGGTGCAGGGTTCGTGGTTCGTGGAGCTGCTAGCCCGCGAGGGCGGCCTGGATACTGTAGTCGATGTAAAGCTGATAGATTATGTTGTGAATCGCGCCGCACTGTCGCTGGATGTCGCGGAGATAGCCGACGATGTCGCCGGCAACAATCTCCTCGATCGAGGAGTAGCGCAGTGAGGACTGCACGCGCCCCATCAGGCGGCGCAAGGGTTCGGCGCGGCTTCTGCCCTCGCCGCCTCCTTCAATGGCGTCCAGCGCATGCTGCATGGTGTCGATCGAGAAGCGCACGGAATGCGGAAACTCCTCGTCGAGCAGCAGGAACTCGAGCACGCGGTCCGGCGTGACGTCTGCTGTGTAGACCTTGCAATACGCCTCGAAGGCGGTCGCGCAGCGCAGCAGCCCCATCCACTCCAGGTATTCGTTGCCTTCCAGAATGCGATCGGGGAAGGCCCAGAGATCGTCATGATAGGCCTCCAGCAGCAGCGCGGTCGCCGAGGCGCGCTCAATGTAGCGGCCCACCTGGATGAACTGCCAACCCTCGCCATGGCTCATCGTCGAGTCGCTGACTCCCTGAAACTGGTGGACGGCGTTCATCACCTGCGCCAGCGCGTCCTGCGGCTGCGCGTAGTTCGCGATGCTGTCACTTCCCATGTCCGGCCGCGTGAGCCGGAGGTAGAGACTGTTGAGGCGCTGCCACTGTTCGGTGGAGATCTGCTCGCGGACGTGTCGCGCATTTTCGCGCGAAGCGGTGATGCAGGAGAGGATCGAGCCGGGATAATCGGCGTTGAAGAAGAGCGCCTGCGTCAGCGCGTAAGGGTCGCCTGCCCACCGGATCTCGCGTGGACGGCCTAAGGCAATGAGCATGCGCTGCCAGCGCTGGTCGGAGCTGGTCGCGCTTTCGTCCAGCATCAAATTCAGGTTCACATCCAGCAGCCGCGTAGCATGTTCCGCGCGCTCGATATAGCGGCTCATCCAGTACAGGCTGTCGGCTACGCGTGAAAGCATCTGGCCCCCTTGTGCGAACGGTCGACTGACTAGCTGAGTACCCATGTGTCCTTGCTGCCCCCGCCCTGCGAGGAGTTGACCACCAGCGAGCCGCGCTTGAGGGCCACGCGCGTCAGGCCGCCGGGCACGACGTTCACCTTGTCGCCATAAAGAATGTAGGGCCGCAGATCGACGTGGCGCGGCTCCAGAGCGTCGCCAATCAGGCATGGGGCCCGCGAAAACGAGATGGTCGGCTGCGCGATGTAGTTGCGCGGGTTGGCTTCAATCAGGCGCGCGAACTCCTCGCGCTCCGCCGCGGTGGACTGCGGACCGATCAACATGCCATAGCCGCCGGATTCGCCAACTGCCTTGACCACAAGCTTGTCGAGATTCTGCAGCGCATGCTGCCGCGACTTCTTGTCCGTCATCAGATACGTCTTCACGTTTTGCAGGATCGGCTCTTCGGACATGTAGTACTTGATGATGTCCGGCACATAGGCATACATCGCCTTGTCGTCGGCTACGCCGGTGCCGAAGGCGTTGGCCAGCGACACATTGCCGGCGCGGTAGGCATTGAAGAGCCCGGCGACGCCGAGGATCGAGTCCGTCCGGAAGGCCATGGGATCGATGAAGTCGTCGTCTACGCGGCGGTAGATTACGTCGACACGCCGCAGCCCGCTGGTCGTCCGCATGTAGATGACGTTGTCGTGCGTCACCAGATCGCGGCCTTCCACCAGCTCAATGCCCATCTGGCGCGCCAGATATGCATGCTCAAAGTAGGCTGAATTGAAGACGCCCGGCGAGAGCAGCACGATGTTCGGCTCCGGCCGTCCTTCGGGCGCGAGGGAGCGCAGCGTGCCCAACAGCAGTTGCGTGTACTGCTCGATGGGCCGCACGTTGTAAGTGCGGAACAGATGCGGCAGCGTGCGCTTCATCACGCGGCGGTTGGTCAGCATGTAGCTCACGCCGGAAGGAACGCGCAGGTTGTCTTCGAGAACGACAAACTCGCCGTTCTCCATGCGGATCAGGTCCGTGCCGCAGATCGCCACATAAACGTTGCGCGGCACCTGCAGGCCCACCATCTGCCGGCGGAAGTGCTTGCAACTGTAGACGATCTCGCGCGGCACTACGCCGTCGGCAAGGATTCGTCCCTCGTTGTAGATGTCCTTGAGAAACAGATTGAGCGCAGTGATTCGTTGCGCCAGTCCACGCTCCACTGTCGCCCACTCATCGGACGTGATCAGCCGTGGGACAAGGTCGTAAGGGAAGATGTGCTCGCTCTTGTCCTCACGGCCATAGACAGTGAAGGTGATGCCCTGATTCAGGAAGCTCAGCTCGGCGGCATGCTTGCGCTGGCGCAGTTCGTCTGCCGGCAGTGAACTGAACCGCTCAAACAGCGATCGATAGTGCGCGTGCAGCTCATCCGGCCCCGCGAACATCTCGTCGTAGGCGGAGTCCAGATGGTAGTTCTTCAGTAGAATGTGGTCCGCGATGCGCGCCTGGGCCTGTTGCATATCAGAGGCTAGAGTATAGAGCAAGACCGCATGGTGAACCCATGAAGATTGCCTGTCTGAGGTTCAGAGACTGTCCGCAGGATGAAACGCCGTCACTCTGCCTTTGGTGAACGTCACCGCGATAGGATGCCCCGCATTGGCATACACCATCTCGCCGTTCCCGTACTCTCCGCTTGCCTGCCGCGCCACCGCTCCCAGCGCAAGGGAGACCTGGCGCTGGTTCATGCCGTGGATGACCTGATGCGCATCGATCGCCTGCCAGGTCTGCGCCGGCCAATCGTATAGCTTGTGGGGATCTTCGTAGAAAAAGATGTCGTCAGTGAAGAAGGTATAGCCGCTCGCATCCTTATAGCCCACGGGCGCGGCGTACAGCTTTTGCGTGTCCGCGGACTTCGGCATGGTGAACTCCAGCAGCACCTGTCCATTCCCTGCAGGCACACGGGTAGCGATCCCTTTCGGACGCGCCTGCTGAAAGGCCTCGACGATCTTCAGCGGCTCAGCCCCGGGCAGCGCTCCCACCGGTTTCGTGTAGTCGGCATGGTGAGCGGTTGCTGGGAAGTATTCCATCTGCCCGCCCGCCTGCACCCAAACGGTCCGGCCATCCAGATCTTTCAGGTCTGCCAACGTCTCCGGGTGCTCGCGCTTCAGGAAGACCAGTTCGTCTGGATCCGATGGGCCATAGTCTGGCGCCGCGGCAGGCTGTGCAGAACGCGCACGGTCGTAGTGGATATAGGCCACCTCGATTCCCAAGGCGACCAGCATCGCCGCGGTCACCCCGAACGCTATCTTCCCGCCTGCATTCATTCTCTGCTCCTGTAGCTTGCTTCTTTGCGGAGCGATGCCCCGCGTCGCAGATCAGTCTATCGGTTCGGCCGTGCTCTGCTGCACGTTCGATCCCATCAGCGATTCCGCCGTCAGGGCCCCGGCGTTACGCAACTTCGGGAAGAAGACAGCCGCCAGCCCGGTAACCACCATCGATCCGATGCCGCCAATCACCACGGACCTTACCGCGCCCCACCACTTCGCCGTGGTGCCGCTCTCAAATTCGCCAAACTCGTTGGACGCGCCGATAAAGAGCCAGTTCACGGCACTCACACGGCCGCGCATGTCCGGCGGTGTTCCCAGTTGCAGGATGCTGCCGCGGATCACCACGCTCACCATGTCGCTGGCGCCGAGGATAATCAACGCCACCAGGCTGATCCACATGGTGCGCGAAAGCCCGAAGACGATAGTCGCGGCGCCGAAGATGGCGACACAGGAGAGCATCTTTTTGCCCGCGCTGCGCTGGATGGGCCGCACTGTCATCACCACCGAGACAACCAGCGCTCCCAGCGAAGGCATGGCGCGCAGCAGGCCCAGGCCGCGTGGCCCCGCGTGCAGGATGTCTGTGGCGTAGATCGGCAGCAGCGCAGTAGCGCCGCCCAGCAACACCGCGAAAAGATCCAGCGAAATGGATCCAAGCAACAGCTTTGCGTGCCAGACATAACGGAAGCCGGCCAGCATGGTGTCCAGATTGAAGGCGTTGTTGATCTTGCGGACAGGCTTGGTCCGCATTGCGCCCACAAGGACCATGAACGCCAGAAGCATGACCAGCGTGAACGCGTACACAACGGCAGCGCCCGTCCAGACCGTCATTGCACCGCTCAACTGCAGCGTAAACAGCAGGCCGCCAACCGCCGGGCCGGCGATGTTCGCTACCTGGAATACGATCGATCCCCACGTGACGGCGTTGACAAAGTGCTGCGCCGGAACGAGTGAAGGCAGCAGAGCGGATGCGGCGGGGCCGGAGAACGCGCGGCCCATTCCGATACCGAACAGCACTGCATAGATCGGCCAGATGCGTGTGATGCCATGCAGCGCGAACTCAAGCAGGGCGATGGTACACACCGCCTGCAGGCCGTAACAGATCAGGATGATGGTCCGGCGGTCATACCGGTCCGCCGCATGGCCGGCAGCAAGGATAAAGAGGATGCCCGGCGCGAACAGTGTGAGTCCCGTGAGGCCCAGCTTGAACGCCGAGTGCGTGATCGCATACACCTGCCATGCGACCGCCACGGATTGCGCCTCCGCGCCAAGAATCACCAGCAGGCGCGCAAGCTGGTAGAGCCGGAAATCGCGCGAGAAAAAGGCGCCGCCTATGCCCGTCGTCGGTGGTTCCACGGCCGCGCTGGCCGCGCATGACCCATCCACCGGCTTTGAATCCGCAACCGAAGTCGCGCCGCTGCTACTGTCCCCCTCAGGCATATCTCTCTATGTTGGCATAACGGAGCGATTTACGACTCAGGGAGCCATTTACGGCTCCCGTGGCGTGGGGCGGGTAATCCCACTCTAGGGTGATGCGCTGCCACGGCCCGTCCGGGTATGATCTTGCTATCGCATGAACGAATCTCCCGGGCCGCAAGAGAACGTCTGACCAGGGCATAAGGCAGACCAGGATGTCGCAGTTTCTTAAACAGTTCGTAGCGGATGACGCTGGTCAGGACCTGATCGAATACGCGCTGGTAGCAGCGCTGGTCGGGATCGCTGCGGTCAGCGGTCTGCGAGTGCTCGCCAATGCCATCGGCAATACCTTCAACAGCGTGGGCACCTCGCTGACCAGCGCGGTCTAGCCCGGCAGTTTTACCTGCCCAGATTTTACCTGCCCAGATATTGCTTGTACTGGGTCTCGACCACGCCCGTATTGCGTGCCAGGTCGAGCTTCGCCTTGTTGTAAGCGAACTCCGTGCCGATCAACTGGCTCTGCGCGGCCTCCAATTGCGCCTGCGCCTGGACCACCGCCAGATCGTCGTCCACGCCGGCGGCGTAACGGTCCCGCGTGTCGGAGAGCGCCTGCGTCGCCAGGCCAACATTGGATTGCGCCACCTTCACCAGCTCTGAGGCAGACTGCACATCCAGCATCGCCGCGCGGATCTGCGCGTCGATGGTGATCTTCAGCGATTCGATCTGGCGCGCGGTGCCTGCCTCGGACGCAGCGGCAATCTCGCTTTCGCCGCGGAAGCGGCCCTCTTCAAAGATCGGGATCTTCAGCACGCCCTGCGCGATAAAGACGCCATGATAGAGCCCATGGGTCTCACCCAGCACACCGTAGTAGCCGTTGAAGCCAAGCTGTGGGAGGCGCTCGAACGCAATGGCGCGCCGTGCGCGATGCGCGACAACCTGCTGCGCCTCCAGCGCCAGCAGGTCTTTGCGGCGTGAGTAGGCGATGGTCTTCGCCTGCTCCAAGGGCAGCTCCACCAGTTCGGCATACGGAACCGTATCGGTGAGCGACAATTCCTGCTCCGCGGGAAGCCCGATCAGCCGATTCAGCGCGATCTTGTCCTTGGCAAAGGCGTTCTGGTTTCGCACCAGCATCTGCTGGTCGGTATCCAGTTGCACGCGCGCGCGCAGCACATCGAGGTTCGTCCCCACACCGGCATCATGCAAGGCCGTGGCATGGCGAACCAGGTCCTCATCCGCTGTTACCAGCGCCTGCGCGTTGGCAATCTGGGCCTGGTCGGCCAGCGCAGCCAGGTACCGCAGGCCGACCGCCTCCACCACGCCGCCACGGACGTTTAGCACATTCATCTGCGAAACGGTCGTGGCGCTGCGCGCTGCGCCATACAGCAGAAAGTCCGGCAGGTTGATCAGCGCCTGATCCACGGAGACCTGCGCGGAGGTCGTATTCACCTTGACGATGGTGTGAATCTGGTTCGGCGGAAGGCCGAACGCCGCCAGCGATTGCGGCTTGAAGCCCATCGCGGCCAGGTTGATCTCATTGGCGCTGGTCGACAGCGTGGCCTTCATATTGGGCAGCAGCGCGTAGATGGCTGCGAGGATCTGCCCGCGTACCGCGCGGTCCTGCTGCGTGGCCAGCAGTATCTGCAGATTGTTCACCGTGCCGCGGTTGATGGCGTCGTCCAGCGAGAGCGACAGCGTTCCCGGCGAGGCCTGCTCAATCGTGAGATTGCGCCATGGACTGGCGACCTGGCCGCCGGAAAACCCGGCTCGCTGCGGTTGCGGCGCATCTGGCAGCAGAGCGGAAC
>DATCBR010000102.1:0-6598 GCA_036511765.1 Acidobacteriaceae bacterium
TCCACAGACACTCCAAAACCAAACTGGAACTGCGTCGGCTGCGTCACCGCCGGCCCTCCCCCCCTTGGCGACACGCTACCCGCCTGCACTCCAGCCGTCGCCGATCCAATATTCGCCGAAAACCGCGGATCGTCATCCGATCCCAGTTGAACCGTGGCCAGCGACCCGCCCACCGAGAACGAACCCTGCTGCACGTTGCTCGGCACACCCTGGTTGTTCGCCGCCCCCGGCTGAGGATACCCTTCGGTTTGCGCCACGGCCGTCGGCGCGGTCAGCAGTGCGATCGTCACGTCGCCAGAAGGACCATTCTTGCCGGCCCATTTGAACTCTTTCGCCGACGCATCCCACTGCGCCGCCGCCTGGTCCACCACCACCCCCACTCCCGACCCCCGAACATGCTGTGACCGCGGCAACACAGCAGTGTTTTGCGGGTCATAACCCACCAGCGTCTGGTGAGTCACATCCGGCCCCTTGTCATCCGCCCCGCCACCTGCCTTTGGTTTCGACAGGTCGTCCCGGAAGTCCACCGCGCCTCCTGAAACCACCGCGCCCCCCGTCGGAGCGACGGTCTGTTCACGCGCACTCCCGGCGGCCGAGGTCTGCGCACGAACAAATGAATCAATCACAAACTGCCGGAAGCTCTGCTGTTGAAATCCCGGCAACCACAGGCTCCGCGCCGTGTCCTCGACCAGCCCGGGCGTGGGCCGCTCCCCCAGCCGCAAGTGCGGTAACGTCAGTGCTGGTGCCAGCGCGCCGGGCCGCAGAGATCTCCGAAAAACGCCAAGGTCTGCCTGCAGCGGATACAACGTCAACGGCGCCGGAGGAGCGGCAGTCCGCCGGGTAGCGGCCGCTGCACTCTTGGGCTTCGGATCATCCTTGCCCTGCCGTTGTACCATCGCCTGCGACGTAGTCTGTGCCGCCGCGTTTCCGGCCATCACCGCCCGCGCATTTCCCTCCAGCGGATGGTCGCGGCCTGCAAGCTGCGCCTCTCCATCGGCCGTGCCTGCACTCCTCTGCTGTGCGACATGTACCAGTTCATGCATCAGCAAAGCGTTGCCCGGGGGCGTGCCGGGCCGGTACCGTCCCTCGCCAAAAACTACGTGATTCTTCCACGTAAAGGCCGCCGCACCTGCGGCCTCCGTCGCAGCCTCCGCCTCCCCATCCGTGTGCACTCTTACTTGCCCCAGGTCACCGAAGCGGGGCTCCAGCCAACGCTGAAGGGGCTGCTGGAGCGGCGCACCCGGCGACCGCCAACCTTCCTGCACCGTCTCCGGAACCCGAAGACCGGCATCGCTCGACCCGGCGCTGCGCATCCGTTCCGGGGCAAATGCTCTCGCACCGCCCAGTCCAGTCGCCTCTCGCGAGATCCGCGGCGCGAACGCCGGGACATCTCGCGATCCCTTCCTTACAGACGAAGAAACCATCGCGCCCATAGCGCACCTCCGCCAGACTTTGCCCCTAAACCTTAGTCCCCCTGCTACACAAACTGCAAGACCACTTTCATTTCTGTCGGCTTCTAAATTGAGGTCGTGTCGCGTGCCCCATTCGATCACAAAATGTGACGCAGATCGCAGCGTGTCCGCGCTGACTGGTCGATTAGCGGGGTGGCTCTCCCGCTAACCTCAAAGTTCAACAGGTTTCCACAACTTTTCACCGTCGCCACCCCAAAACTGGTCAACCGATTATTGAAGGACGTTAAAATTTCTGAAATTCGCTCGCGGGATCGCCTAAGATTATTGCCGGGGAATGGATGACACTCGCGCCGCAGGCACCCGATTTGAAAGGCATGCGGGGGCGTTGAGTGGCGCTAAGAATGCCTCGTTCCGTCCTTCCTCTAGAGGTCATCCAACGGTGTACACCTTTGCCCAAAAGCGTCCGCCAATGCGGCAGACTGAGAACGCAGGAAAGGCCGCCCGCGCGTTACAGGTTGAGACCGCCGCTCAGGCTGTCGAGCGGAAGGGCGAAACCTTGTCGAGCGAAGCGCGCAGCTACTTTGAGCCACGTTTCGGCTACGACTTCAGCAACGTGCGTATTCACGCGGATGACGAGGCTGCCCGGAGTGCGCACGCCATCCAGGCCCGCGCGTACACCCTGGGACGCGACATCGTCTTCGGCACGGGCGAATATGCGCCTGCCACGAGCCAGGGGCGGCGCCTGATTGCGCATGAGTTGGCCCACGTTGTGCAGCAGCAACGCGGGTTTGCCTCTGTCCGCGCATCGGGCGCGACCATTCGCCGCCAGCCTCTGACAAGGCCCACCTTGCACCGGGTCACCGAGGACGAAGTAGTGCAAGCGATGACTGGCCTGGGTGGGCCCTACAAGGACACAGCAAATTGGGAAGCGTCCTTGCAGTCAGCCACGTTCCTCGGCCATGACATTGCCCATGGCATACGGCCGGAGTTCAAGACGATGCTGGCCACGGCGGAAACCAAGGTCAAGGATGAGTATAAGAAGTCCGGCAACACGCCCCCACCCGGGCACGGCATCAAGTCCATCGGCGGCTACCGCCGGGAGATCAGCCCCCACGGCGCGGGAGTGGCCATCGACATTGATGGCAACGATAATCCGTATATTCTGCATGAATCTGTGCCGACTCAACGCATGAATGAACACTCGGAAATCGTCACCGAGGAGGAGAAGAAAAGCAAACACCTCAACCCGACAAGGCTTCTCCAACTGGAACTGCAGCCCGTCTACAACCGCATCGCTCAATTCATTCTCAACAGTCCCATCGATGGCGAACAGTCGATCATTCCCAAACTGATAACGACGGGCGACACCTTGCCACAAGGAGGCAAGGCAACGCGGCGAGACCGGGTGGCACAGTATTACGACCGGCTTACGCTGGAGAGCAATGCCATGAAACAGTACTTCGCGCTGATGACGGATGACACTGCGCTGAAGAATTTCCTGGCCGGGGATTGGGCCAGGCTGCATCGCGGCGAAACACCGCCCTCGCTCGACGACATCAAGAAACAAATGTGGCAGGACTATGCCCTGCTCGGCGGAGCAATTCCGAATACCGGGCTTCCGGGCTCGCCGGATTTCAAGCTGCGGCCAGATGGGAGCCGTCCCTTTCATCCGGCCGGTCGAACGCAAAGAGATCCGGCTTCAGGATTTTTGACCATACCGCGCGAAGTTGTCCTGGGGCTTGGGCAGGCGGTTCCGCGCTGGGGCGCGATTGACTTCGGCATCCAGAGCGGTGACGTCATGCACTTTGACGATCGGTTCGGGATAGGCAAGCCCTTCTTCGATGCATTCGCAGCACTCTCAGCCAGTGCAGGCGCAGACTTTGCCAAGGCCAAAGCCGACTACGAGGCCGCGGTCAAAGCAGAGAAAAACGCACCGCAAGGAGGCGGAGGCAGTGGATCGATAATGTCTCCGCCGCCACAGGCTAGCGGATCAGCGGCTCCCACTCCACAGCGCAAGGCAATCGTTGGAGCGGTGAATGACCCGCTGGAGCAGGAAGCCGATACCGTCGCCGAGCGCGTCACGCGAATGGAGCAGCCTGCACCCGCCTTTGCTCCGGCCCGGACCACGCGCACCTCGTGAGGCCGGTGAACGGTGATCGCGCTGGCGTCCTGCGAAGAGCGTTGAAAAACGTTCAGCCCTAAGACGTGTCAACCGAAATGGTCGGGCAGACCTTCCACTTGGAATCGACGTTGTTGGGACGGAAGTTAGAATCCTCTGCCTCTGCTGCTGCACCAGAGATAGAGTCGTATCCCGGATAAAATGCACAATTTACGAAGCAACAGGAGTTGACAAGGTAGTAGTCCAATAGGCGAAGATAAAGCGAAGACGCTTATGGCCGCCGCTCACGCAATCCGGGTTCAGATCGAAGCCACCCTGGCTCAGCGTGTGCCCGCCGCCCTCTCCCTCAAAATCAAGCAGGCCACGGAACGCTTCGTTACCAACATCGCAGAGGTCGACGCCCTGCTCGGCGGAGGCATCCCCCGTGGCACCATCACCGAGGTCAGCGGTACCGCCTCGACAGGAAAAACTTCCTTTGCCCTCTCCACCATCGCCTCCATCACCCAACTTGGCAACGCCTGCGCGTGGGTGGATGTGAACGATGCTCTTTCCCCGGAAGCCACCGCTGCGGCAGGAGTGGTTCTGCAGCGTCTGCTCTGGTTGCGAGTATCTCCCGAACGTGCGAAGAGAGTGCAGGACAAACCCTGGTCGCGGCTGGAGCAAGCCCTGAAAGCATCCGACCTGTTACTCCAAACGGGAGGCTTCGGTGCCATCGTGCTCGACATGAGCGACGTTCTGCCACAGTACGCCAGGCGTATTCCCCTGGCCACGTGGTATCGCTTCCGCCTTGCCGCAGAACATGCGCGCACCGCATTGATCTTTCTCACCCAATCGCCCTGCGCCAGCAGTTGTGCCTCGTTGTCGCTCCGTTGCGATCCCATCCACGCCGTGCCATTCAGCAGCCACGGCGAAACCCCGCTGTTCGAGCGTCAGCAGTACCAGCTTGCGAGAGAGCGTAACCGCAACGAGGGCTCTCCTTTCATGCACCCAAAACCAGCGCAAACTGTGAACTGGCCGGCCGAAACACTCTGGTCGAGGGTACGGTGATGTACGCCGTTCTCCATCCATCAAACTTCTTCGCCCAGGCCGCCGTGCGTCAGCGTCCGGAGCTGCGCAAGAGACCGTTTGTGGTGCTCGATGGACAGCCGCCAACCGAAATGGTCTTTGCAGCAAACAACGCGGCACGCTCTCAAGGCGTCGAGCTCGGCATGACCCGGCTACAAGCCGAAGTCTTCTCCGAAGTCATCGCTCTCCCTCGCCTCATAGAGCAGGAGCATACGGCCCACGCCACCCTTCACTCTGTTGCCTGCATGTTCTCGCCTCGTATCGAGTCCGTGGAGCAGCGCCCGGGCACCTACGCGCTCGACATTCGTGGCATGCATCTTCTCTACGGCAACGCCGCACAGCTCGCGAACAAATTGCGGCAGAGCGTGATGGCGGAGGGCTTTCTCGTCAACATCGCCGTCGCCGAAAACTTCCATGCCGCGGTGTCTCTTGCGTGTGGCAGATCGGGTATCACCGTAGTGCCGCCCGGCTGTGAGGAGCAAGCCATCGGCCAACTCCCTCTCACCGCGCTACCCCTTACGCCCGAACATCAGGCCACGTTTGCCGCCTGGGGAATCCGCACCTGTGCTGAACTGGCCGCACTCTCTGAGACCGACTTGATTGCCCGTCTCGGCCAGGCAGGACAGAAACTACACGCCCTGGCGCGAGGCACGTCGCCGCACCTCATGTTCCCGATCGAGCCCAGCTTCGAAGACGCTTTGGTGGAGCGTATCGAACTGGACTTCCCTGTAGAAGAGCTCGAGCGCCTGCTCTTCCTTCTCTCCCGCATGATCACGACACTACTGGATCGAGTTCGAGAGAAAGCTCGAGCCATCGCCGCACTCCGCCTCGTGCTTCGTCTCGACGGAGGTGCACCGCATCAGCGTACCGTTCGTCCTGCCCTGCCGTTGCAGGATACCCCGACGCTGCTCAAGCTCCTTCAACTGGACCTCGAAACCCATCCCCCCAGTGCGCCGATCCTTAGCCTGGAACTGCACGCCCAGTCTGCCCCACCTTACCGAGCGCAGCACGGCCTCTTCCTTCCGCAAGCACCCGAGCCCGGACAGCTCGAAGTAATGCTGGCCCGCATGCGAAAGCTCCTCGGCGAGCAGCATGTAGGCTCACCGGAGCTGACCGACGATCATCGACCCAACGCCTTTCGCATGGTAGCGTTCGAGCCGCCGCCCCCACGACGAAGTGAGCGACTCCCGCTTTCGACCCCCATCGCTCTTCGCATATCCCGTCCCCCGCTGATGGTCGGAGTAGCCCTCACAAACCATGCTCCAGCACGTGTCGTCTGGGCCGGATCTGCTTATGTAGTCCGCGAAGCCGCAGGTCCCGTGCGCGTCAGTGGACAGTGGTGGTCCGAGGCCAACTGGTGTCGCGAAGAGTGGGATGTCCGGCTCAACAACGGCGCTGCCGAACGTCTCTGCCGCATCGCCTTCGATCCGCGCTCTCGCTGCTGGTATCTCCAGGGCACCTATGACTGACTACGTCGAACTACACGCCCGATCTGCCTTCAGCTTCCTCGAAGGAGCCTCCATGCCGGACTCCCTCATGCAGCAAGCAGCGCACCTCAACATGCCTGCGATGGCCCTCCTCGACCGCAACGGTCTCTACGGAGCCGCGCGCTTTCACATGCAGGGACAACGCTGCGGAGTGCAGGCTCACATCGGCGCCGAGGTCGCGGTACACGACCTCGGCCAGCGTCTCCAGCCTGCCAAATATCTGCCGCATCAATTTCCACCTGAGCCTGTGAGCCTGCCACTCCTTGCCGAATCACGTCTCGGCTATCAGAACCTCTCCCGTCTCATCACCCAATTCAAACTACGCGAGACAACCAAGGCCGAAGGCGCCACCACCATTGCTGACCTGGAAATGTATAGCCAAGGCCTCGTCTGCCTGACCGGCGGCGGTGAAGGCCCGCTCGCTGCTGCCCTGGCCCACGGCGGCTATGAAGCCGCACACCAGGCCGTTCAGCAGTTAGTCCACATCTTCGGCCCCCGCAATGTTTACGTCGAGT
>DATCBR010000103.1:0-5066 GCA_036511765.1 Acidobacteriaceae bacterium
TGCCGTCAGGATGCGCTTCCGCCCGCGCGTCTGCCGAATCTGTTCCGCCTGCCGCGACACTGTCTCCGACGAGACGTGGCGACGATAGCGATCCGCATGGGTCCGCGCAATGGGCTTGCGATAGAGCTTGGCCAGCAGAATATGCGCAATGGCCTGATGCACGGACTCCGGCGCGCATTCCAGCAGATCAGACAGACGCACATGTAGACGGCCTTCGCGCAGCCGGATCGTGGTGTTCAGCGAAGTGAATCGGCGAAAGCGAATGTCCAGCGGAGGAATCGGCGCACGCGGGCGAAGCTCGCGGTACTCGCGCTCGAAGATCTCATGCAGCACTGGCGTCACAGCACCAATTTAACACGCGCGCTCTGTGGACTTCTCGCTCCCGCACTCTGCTAGTCAACACGTTAGCCCGCTCCAAACAAAACACCCGACGCCATGGTAAGCGCCGGGTGCTGTGTAGTTTTAAGGATGGGGTTAGCGGAACAGCCGCGGAGCGAAGTCCGCGAACGCACGCCGCCAGCTCAGCCACTCGTGCGCCGTGCCGGGCGACTCGAAGTAGACGTTCTGGATGCCGTCCTTGGTCAGCGTATCGGAGAAGCCCTTGACGCCGGGGCCTTCCACCGAGCCGGTGGAGACGAACAGCACCTTCACCTTCTTGTTGAAGGCTGCCGGATCGGCAAACGCGCCGCTGCAGCTGGTCTTCGGATCGAAGTTGGCGCCGCGACCGCCGCAGTTCCCGCTGAGCCCGCCCAGATAGGCGAACTTATCGAGATTCTGCAGGCCCGTGGTAAAGGTCTGCATGCCGCCCATGGAAAGACCCGCCATCGCCCGGTTGTCGCGACCGGGAATCACGCGGTAGTTCTTCTCCACCATCGGGATCAGATCAGTGATCATCATCTCGGAGAAGGTCGGCCCAATCATCGGGCCAGCCGGACGCGCACCCGCTGCCGGAGCGCCTGCGGGACGCGCACCTGCAGCACCTGCCGGCCGCTGCCCGCCGCCGAAGCCCGCACCCGGAACGCCCGGAGCGCCTGGCGCACCGGCATTCGCCTGCGGGACAGCCTGTGTGACGGTGCCGCGCGCGTTATAAATCGAGCAATTCTCGTCCGGCTTGCACGCGTTCAGGTTGTCCATCACGATGAGGAACGGCTTGGTCTTGCCCTCGGCCAGCAGGTTGTCCATGATCTGGTCGACGTGGCCCTGGAAGGTCCAGCCCAGCTCATTCTCGCCCCAGCCGTGCAACAGATACAGCACTGGGTATTTCATCTTGGTGTTGGTGTCGTATCCCGGCGGCGTGTAAATCATGGCGCGACGCCACTTCTGCGTCACCGTGGAGTAATACCACTCATCGCGCACCAGCCCGTGCGGGACCTGCTTGTGGCTGTAGAAGTCCGCATCGTGCGCGGGAATCTCAATAGCGCTCGACCACTCGCCGCCACCGAAGAAGGGCTGCGTCGCCGGGTCGGAAACGGTAGCGCCGTCGATCGAGACAAGATAGTAGTGGAAGCCCTCGACCAGCGGCGCCGAGGTGGTGCCGTACCAAAGCCCATCTGGCCCCTTGGCCAGGTCGACGCCGGGGTTGCCCGCGCGGACGCGCACCTTCTGGGCTTCAGGCGCGTCGATGCGGAACATCGCGCGGTGATCGGGGAAGATGCAGGGGTACGGCGCTCCGGGAACGTTCAGCTCATTGGGCTTGCAGTCGGCGGGCGGCTGCGCAAAGCAGGCCGTCGAGGCAAGCAGCGCCAGCGTGATGGCAATCTTCTTCATTGGGTCTCCTATTAATTGGGCGTGTGGCTGGTGTCAGCGTTCCCCTCAATCCAGCAGGACCGGCCCTTGAGCAATCGCTTACTCAGAAGCCCCAGAAAATCGCTTACTTCTCGCCTGCCCTTGTACAGCGTTTGCGCTACCAGTGTCAAACCGGGTCCGTCGTGGTAGCCGCTCAACGAGCACGGCGCGAATGCGGCGCGGATGCGCTCGGCATATGCGGTGTGAGGTGAGGGATCAAAAATTCCTGTAGCAGGTTTTCAATCGCGCCTTCGGCCGTGCCAATAGCCAGCCCCTCAAACGTCAGGGCTGCACCGGAGCGGTCGGCCGCGGGATAGTACGCATTTGAAATGCCGCCCGCTGCAAGCGAGCCGAGAATGGCCGAATACGCCGGCTGCCAGCGCATATTGTCGCCCCTGCAGACGACTGCCATAGCGATCGCATAACGCGCGCGCGATGCGATGCTGCCCGACCCCTTGTAGAAATAGCGCGGGTCCTGATGAAGCAAGATGGGGAGGACAGCGCTGCTCAGGAGATTGCCATTCAGGAAAGTCCCGTAAGCTGCTCCATAGCGTTTGCCGTAAGCAGCAGGGCCGGTCCCCCAGGCGTAGGTACTGTCGATCTGCTCCAGCCCTGCCTGTGCCCCGATCAGTGCGAAGCTGACCGGATCCACCAGGGTATGGAGCGTGAGCGAAAACTTTTGCCGCGAAGTGAGTGGAGGAGAATCGCGGTTATATGCGACGAAGAAGTTCGGGAACGCGCCCAGTACCCGCTGCTTTTCCTCCGCCTGGATCTGCGCCTGCGCCACCTCCACTGGCGATGCTGTAACGCGGACGTCGGCTGTAGCGGCGACCCGCAGGGAGATGGCTGGGATATCGATGGCCTCTCCCGGCTGCAGAAGGCCGCCTGCCGTGCACGGGGCAAAGCCGGGAGCGGTAACGGTAACGGTAACTGGCCCTGTTGGGACCGAGGTGAACCGGTATGCCCCATCTTCTCCGGTGGCCGCCGTGCTTGCTTCAGGGGCAGCAGAGCGCAGCGCTACCTGCGCGCCACTCAAAGCCGCACCGTCGGAATCTGTCACCACTCCGGAGACAGTTCCCGCCGCATTCGGAGCAATTGGCCCTTGCGAGGACACGGACAGCGCGCCCGGCCCGTCAAGAGTACAGGGCGCAATTATGGTCTGGGCACCTAGTTTCGCCCCAAAGGCCACAACAATAACAACGCTTGCAAGCAGTCGGTTCATGCTCTGTACGGGACGGCCCGCGCGAGAAAGTTGCTGCTATAAAAGCAGCCCGCAATTGCCGCACACGATCTGGAAGGCATTTGTAAGATATACATCATTGCCAAATTCGGTTTCGGCGGAGTCCAGGAATTCCAATTGCGCCGGGCGT
This sequence comes from Acidobacteriaceae bacterium, assembly GCA_036511765.1. Taxonomy (GTDB): domain Bacteria; phylum Acidobacteriota; class Terriglobia; order Terriglobales; family Acidobacteriaceae; genus Edaphobacter. The sequence goes on from DATCBR010000103.1 coordinate 3,156, forward strand.
CACAGCCACACAGATGCGGTGGTCATGCATCGCATCGCATGGCATCCCGCGCCGCAGTTCGGCCGATCTACAGCTCGCCCTCGGTCTTTTTCGTCGCCTCTTCCAGAGGGTGCGGGATGTGCCCGACCTGCAGCTTCACCAGCTCCGGCTCGGCGATGCGTTTGGGGCCCAGCACCGCCATCTTCGGCATCGGCCCGCGCACCATCGCCACCTCATCGCAGGCGTAGAGACGAGGGCAGGCCTGGCAGTCCTTGTAGATCTTGTCCGGCATTGCCGTGCGGTCGGCGATCTTGAAGCCGAAGTGAAGGAAGAAGTCCGGAATGCGCGTGAACAGGCAGACCGAGGTGACGCCCTGCTCATCGGCCTCTTCGAGCAAGGCCTTGATGAGCCGCCCACCGGCCCCCTGGCCCTTGGCCTCCGGCTTTACAACGATCGAGCGGACTTCAGCGAGATGAGGCCCGTAGAGATGCAGCGCGCCGCAGCCGAGAAATACGCCCGCGTCGGACTCGGCGATGTAGAAGTCGCGCACGTTCTCGCAGATCTCAGCGTAGCTGCGGCGCAGCAGCGTGCCGTCGCCGGAGAGCGAGTTCACCAGCTCGAAGATGTTCATCGCGTCATGCAGCCGTGCCGGTCGCGCCGCGGCCCCGCCCGTGCGTGCGCGGGTGGACGCGGTGGACTCGCTGGCTGTCATCAGGGACGCGGTGCTCATGTCTGGTCCTTCCTAAAATCTAAACGACTTACTTATCTGTTCTATTCTGCTCCAACCGCTGCCTCGCGGCGGCCAGAGCTTCTGCAACTCTCGCCCGGGCCGTACCACCGGCGACATCGTGACAATCCAGTGTCGCATCGAGGGTAATGGCACTGAAGAAGTCCTCGGCGAAGGCGTCCGAGAGCTTGCGGAGCTCCTCCAGTGTTAGATCGTTCAACTCGCGCCCGGATTCAAGTCCCAGCCGCACGGCGTTGCCCACAATCTCATGCGCCTTGCGGAACGGCACGCCTTTGTTCGAGAGATACGTCGCCGCCGCCATCGCGTTCAGGTAGCCCGTGGTCGCAGCGGTCTTCATGCGGACGTAGTTGAACTTCAGCACTACAGTGAACTTCGGCAGTAAACCGAGTATGCCCATCAACGTGTCTGCCGCGTCGAAGACCTGTTCCTGCCCCTCCTGGAGGTCCTTGTTGTAGGCCAGCGGCAGGCCTTTGATCAGCGTGGATAGCGCGGTCTGTGCGCCGATCAGCCGCACGGACTTGCCGCGAACCAGCTCCGTCAGGTCCGGATTCTTCTTCTGCGGCATGGCGGAGGAGCCGGTGGAGAACGCCTCGGGCAGCTCGATGAAGCCGTATTCCGCCGTCGAGAAGAGCGTGATCTCCTCCGCGAAGCGCGAGACGTGGAGGCCAATGGTCGCCGCGATCTGCGTGAACTCCAGCAGGAAGTCGCGGTCGCTGGTCGCGTCCATGGAGTTCGGCGTCGGCCCGTCGAAACCCAGCTCGCGCGCGGCGATCGAGCGGTCAAGCTTCAGCGTCGCTCCAGCAATCGCGCCCGAACCCAGCGGGCACAGGTTCATCCGCTTGCGCGCGTCCTCAAGGCGAGTGATGTCGCGCTCGATCATGGCGACGTACGCCAGCACCCAGTGCGCGACGAGAACTGGCTCGGCCCGCTGCAGATGCGTATACGACGGCATCACAGCTTCGCCGGCTGATTCGGCGAGCGCGATCAGAGCAATGGCCCACGCGTGCAGGCTTTTGGTCGCAACGCCGATCTTGCCGCGCACGAAGATCCGCATATCCGTCGCGATCTGCTCATTGCGGCTGCGGCCGGTATGCAGCTTCAGGGCAAGGTCGCCGATCTCGCGCGTCAGCTCCAGCTCGACGAAGTGATGCACGTCTTCTGCGGTCGCAGCGGACTTCGCGAAA
>DATCBR010000104.1:0-2337 GCA_036511765.1 Acidobacteriaceae bacterium
TTATTTTCAAGCTGCGTAGACGGGTTCTTCAGCCAGCAGCACCTGATCGCGTCCCTGCTGCTTGGCGCGGTACAGCGCCTCGTCGGCCCGGCGCAGCAGGGCCTCGGACGATGTGCCGGATTCCGGATACAGTGCAATTCCGATCGACATGGTCACATCGCCGTAGAATTCCCGCCCGTCCGAAACGCGCAGGGCGGCGACCGCCTTGCGAATACTGTTGGCGCGTGCGCAGGCCGTTTCCGGGCTGATGTCCGGCAGGATAATAGTGAACTCCTCGCCCCCGTAACGGCATGTGATGTCTTCGGCCCTGACGGTGTTGCGGCAGACTTCGGCGACGGCCTGCAGTACGGTGTCTCCCGCGGCGTGTCCATGGGTGTCGTTGAAATCCTTGAAGTGGTCGACGTCGAGCATCATCACAGCGAGGGTGGTCGTTCGCCTCGCCGCGAGCGACAGTTCGCGTTCCAGCGAGACTTCCATGAAGTGGCGATTGAACAGGTTGGTGAGGGGGTCGCGGATCGACTGTTGCTCCAATTTGGTGCGCAGCCTCATCGAGGCAATGTCCATCCCGGTCAATTGCAGCAACTGCCTCACGCCAGGCAGGCGGTGCCGTGCCAGCGCCATCGAGTCCGCATCGTGAAACTGCATGTAAAGCAGCCCCAGCGTCTCGCCATGCGCGAGCACGGGAATGCACACGTACCGCTCGGGCTTTTCCCGGTCAAAGTGGCCGCAGTGGATCTCGGACCCTACAGGCTCCCTCCAGCGCAGTTGGCCCGACCGCAGGCTGCAACAGGACTGCGGCGGATGGCAATCTGCAAGCGCAATCTCTCCCCAGGCCGTGACGGTCTCCATAATGGTGCGTGAATTGGTGATCATGCACAGCGCGCCCGACGTTCCCGGAGCCAGCCGCGAGAAGCCGCTGCGCGCACACTCATAGACTTCTTCCAGATTGACGCAGAGTTGCAGGTCATCGCGCGAGGTGCTCAGCAGAGTGGTTTCGTCCGCCTGCTCCTTAAGCTTCTGAATGCTCTCTTCGAGGTCCCTGTTGGTTTTCAGGATGAGGTTCTCACTGCGCTGCCGCAGTTCCGCGCCACGCAGCAGGAAGCCGAACAAGGTGGTAAGCCCCAGCACGGACAGGCCGACAAAGATAAAGTCGGAGGTAAGCGATACGACCGAAATGCGCTGCGAGGTTTTGGTGCGTTCGGCCAGCAACTGCCGCTCCTGCTCAGTCATGCGGGCGATGGTCTGCTGGCAGCGCTGGACAGGTCCCACCGGGAGTGGAACGCCGGTATGCAACACGCTGACCGCGCGGTTTACGTCGGCGCTGCACGATTGCATCTGTTCCACATTGGATATTTGCGCGGCGTTGTCCGCGACCAGCGCTTTCAGGTGCGATACCTGCGTTTCCAGGAGGTTGGCGCCGGCCCGTGCCTGGTCCAGGCGGCCGGCGTCGGCGGTGATGGAATAAAGGTGCGCGCTTGAATCGACACGGTCGCTCATCTGCGACGCGGTGCGCAGAGAGGTCAAGACCTCTTGGGTATGTTCCACCCAGTCCGCGGCGGTAATGGTCCGGCCGGTGTTGGCATATACCAGGCCGCCGGCAATCAGCATCAGAACGATGCAGATGGCAGCGGAGCTCACAAGCATCGGGATCGAAGAATCCCTGCCTGTAAATTTTGTGCGTGGCAACTCGGAGGAAGCATCTGTTTCTATTCGTGTGGTCATGGTTCCCTGCGCAATGGATGCGAATGCATCAACTGCCTCTGCGAACGACTCCGCGCTACCGATCGGCAGACGTTCCGGCGTGAATTGCCCACATGTCGAATATGGCAGATGCGCTCAGGCGGAAACATACGTCGTTAGGGTGAGCCTTGCCCCAATGGTTTGTTTCGCGGGTTCGTTGCCTACTTCTTGTGGTACACAATCCTGACCGCATCCCCAATGAACTCGTGGACTTCGTTATTCAGCACCGCTAAGCCGAGCGAACTGAAAACGCTGTAGGTTGAAAGCGTTTGTTCCGGTCGGAAATGTCGGCAAAATTACAAAGGTGCGTGAGGTCGGGGCAATTTCGGTTGGGCCTTACTTTACCTCACCATCGTGGCATGGAGCTAGGCGTCCAGGGCGGTGATGCCGGTGAGCACGATGGGCGGGCGGTCGGGAAACTCCGCAATGAGCGAGAGTTTGCCGCCGAGGGCTTCGATGGAGCGGCGCAGCGTCGAGATGTGCATGTCGGTGCGCTTCTCGATCTCGGAGATTTGCTTCTGAGCGATGCCGAGCTTCTTCGCCATCTTGACTTGCGTCATGGCGCGGGCGCGGCGCAGTTCCTGCAAGGTCATTTCT
>DATCBR010000105.1:0-7564 GCA_036511765.1 Acidobacteriaceae bacterium
GCCGGAGCGCACGATGCGCACGTCGCCGCCATCGGCGGTGACGCGGAGGAAGCCATGTTCGTCAAGACCGGCGGTAGTGCCAGTATAGCTGGCGGTGTCGTCGCGGGCCTCGACGCGAACCTGCTTGCCGGAGAGCCAGGAGGAGTATTGGGTGAGATCGCGCGGAGGAGTATCCGGTTGCGCGCTGTCCGTTGTGATTGCGCGGAGTTTGCGGTCGAGAGCGACGAGGATCGCAGCCGCGAGTTGCTCGCGGCGAAGCGGCGTCGCGGGCTGCGGCAGTTCGCGGCGGATGGAGGTGGCGATCGAATCGAGCGCGGGCGGAAAGGCGGTGTGGTTCAGGTTGACGCCAATGCCGATGACGGCGAAACGCAGCATGGCAGGGGAGTGGGCAGGCGCGGGATTGGCAGAGGTCTCGATGAGGATGCCGCCGACCTTGCGCTGCTGCGCGCCGGGACGCGCGACCATCAGGTCATTGGGCCAGCGTATGTCGATCTGGTCGCGCACGGCGAGCGAGAAGGTGGCGGCGATGGCCGACTGAACGGCAATCGCAGTGCGGAAAGAGAGACGCTGCGCGAGATCCACCGTGATCTCGGGCGCGATGAGCGCCGACAGATAGAGGCCTTGGCCCGCTGCGGAATGCCAGTGGTGTGTGCCGCGCCCGCGACCTGCGGTCTGCTCGTCGGCGATCCAGACACCCGTGCGCGCGCCGGACTGAGCGACCGCGAGCGCGAGCGAGTTGGTGGACGGGATGGTCGCCAGATGCTGGACACGTCCCGCGAACTGAGTGCCGGCAATAGCGGCAGAGAGGCGGGAAAGGTCAAAGCGCGGAATGTCGGACGTGGACATCTTTACGGGAGCGACCGTGAGCAGAATCCGTGCGCCTTCAGATTGGTTGAAGGCAATAGGACAGCAATGAGGGTACTGGGAGATTGTTGTCTGTCGCAATGAGATGCGCGCGACGCTTCTAACGTTGACGGCTGGGGCGTCCATGGGACGCAAGGAACGGCCAACCACCCTAATACGCAGCCGCGGTGATCCTCATGCTGAGGTCGGCGGCCGGAGCGGAGTGGGTGAGCGCGCCCACCGAGATGAAATCGACCCCGGTTTTGGCGTAGTCGGCCACGGTCTTCAGGTTCATGTTGCCGGAGGCTTCAATGGTGGCTTTGGGCAGCCCTTTGCGGATCAACCTGACGGCGGCAGCGGTCTCTTTGGGAGACATGTTGTCCAGCAGGATGGCGTCGGCCCCGCCTGCGATGGCCTGCTCCAGCTCCGTCTGGGTGCGGGCCTCTACCTGCACGAGCTGCCCAGCCTTGCGGCCGGCGAGAGCGCGGCCCAGAACTGCAGGTAGCCCGCCGCCGAGCGAGATGTGGTTGTCCTTGATCAGGATTCCATCCTGCAGGTCGTGGCGGTGGTTCGTGCCGCCGCCACAGCAGACGGCGTATTTGTCCAGCGCGCGCAGGCCGGGAATGGTCTTGCGTGTATCGAGGATTTTGGTCTGGATCCTGGTCTTGGACTTCGCCGCCGCAACCGCCTGCACGAACTGATTGGTCAGCGTGGCGATGCCGCTCATGCGTTGCATCAGGTTCAGGATGACGCGCTCGGTGGACAGGATTGACCCGGCGTTGGCCCGAATGACAGCGATGGCCTGGTTGGGACGGACACGGACGCCGTCGAAGATCTCCGGGTGCGAGACCACCTCAAACCGACCGGACTGCGACGAGAGCCTGGTGAAAATGGAGAGAAATGCCGAAATGCAGCCGATGCCGGAGACGATGCAGCTCTCCTTTGCGATGATGGTGCCGGTCGCACGCAAGACGGGATCGATCGTGAGGGCGGTGGTGATGTCGCTTGCGGCCTTGTCCTCCAGCAGAGCGGTCTCAAGAAGGGTGGTAATGCGGCGGCTCTTCCATTCCATGGAGATGATGGTAAACCGGAGCGGTCAAACTGCGCTTCCGGATAACTCAAATGCACCGGCGAATCCGCTACGAGCCGCCATGCGCCGCGAGCCAACGTCGAAGGTCCGGCTCCTGCGCCGCGCGCAACTGTGCGCAGTCGCCGATTCGCTCCAGCGACTTCGCCAGAGTCCGCTCGGCTGAGTCCACGTGGTGCGCCGCGAAGAAGCTCGCAACCTCGTCCTGTTTCTCCACTGAGCAGAAAGCGCCGGCTGCCTCCACAATATGCGCGCCGGAGCCTGGCGTAGCTTTGCGTTCGATCTCGTCCCAGTGCTCACGCACAAACTTCCATGCCTGCTCCTGCGTCTCGCGCCGGTCCAGCATCCATGCGAACAGCAGCCAACTGTCTTGGCTGCGCACGTTGTCGGAGACGGCAAACTTGAGCGTCCGCTCGACAAGCGGCGGCAACTGGAACCACGTCAGCGCTCGCAGCGCCGCCTCGCGAAAGTCTGGGTCCTTCGTATTGGTCACCACACCCATCAGGCGGTCATACATGGCGGCATCGCCCTTGGCCGCCGTCAGCGCCACGGCGGCGTCCATGATGTTGGGATCGGCGGCCTTCTGTCCGGAGAAGAGCTGCTCGGTCAGTCTCTGCGCCTCCGCCAGCACCTGCGGGTCGCGGGCCTCACCCAGCGCCTCAAAGAGCGTCTGGCGCAACTCGGCGTGGTCTTCTTTCTCACGTCTGCGCGGGCCGCCAAGCGCGGCATATACCGGCCCAAACTCACGCCGCACCACGGCGTCCAGCCGCTCAAGATCGTCGTCGGAAGCAATGCGCGTCCCGATCGCTTGTATGCGTCCCGCCACGCTCTCCGTCACCGTGGGGTCCGGGTCGTGCTTCAACGCCAGCGCCAGATCCAGGAACTCGCCTACCGTCCCTTCGTCCGCGCGCATCAGCGCCCAACGGTCCCCCAGCAGTCCTATACGCTCGGCCGGAGTCAGGCTGGCTTCGGCGTTGGCCACAATCGCCGCGTACTCATCCTTTGCATACACGCTGCGGAAGTAACCCTTATCGTCCGCATTTGCGAAGAAGAAGGGCGCCTTTGTCTCGGCGCTGACTGTCGCGGTATCCGGCGCAACCAGCTTGCACCCGTCGCCTTTCACGCAGATGGGTACCGTCCACCGTTCGTTGGCCCTGGTTGTCGATGCTTCGCTTGTCTGCTGGAAATGCGGAGCGCCTGACTGGCCGCGGCCCGCACCATCTGCAAACCGCTTCTGCGCGACGGCGATCTCATCGCCTCGCCGCTCCCCGAACCGCACTTCGGGCGCGCCTGGCTGTTCTACGAAGCTGCGCATCACGGCGTCCACGGCAAGGCCGCTGGTCTTCGTCTGTGCGTTCCAGAAGTCCTCCGCGGTCGCGTTGCCGTAGAGGTGCGCGCCGAAATAGGCCTGGACGCCTCGGCGGAAGGTTTCCTCGCCCGTCCAGTGCTCCACCATCGTGATTACCGCGCCGGCCTTGCCGTATGCGATGTTGTCGAACAGCTCGTTGATCTCCCCCGGCGTCTCCGCGCGCTGCCGGATCGGACGTGTGGCCCGGGCCGCGTCCTCATCCAGAATCCCGCTGCGCTCCGCGGCCGCGTCCTGCTCAAACTCCCACTTCGGCTTCCACTTCTCCGCGGCCTTGGTCTCCATCCACGTCGCGAAGCCCTCGTTCAGCCACACGTTGTCCCACCATTGCGGCGTCACCAGGTCGCCGAACCACTGGTGCGCCATCTCATGCGCCACGGTGGTGGTTACCTCCTTGCGCGCGCTCAGCGTGCCGATCTTCGCGTCCACCAGCACCTCCGTCTCGCGAAAGGTGATGCAGCCGAAGTTTTCCATCGCGCCCGCCTCAAAGTCCGGGATCGCGATCAGGTCCAGCTTTGCCAGTGGGTACTTGATGCCGAAATACTTGTCGTAGTAGTGCAGGTCCCACTTCGCCGCATCCAGCGCAAACTTCGTCAGCCCTACCTTGTCCGGCGTCGCGCACACGCGGATCGGCACGCCGTCCGACTTGCCCGCATTGCATTGGAAGTCGCCGACCAGCCACGCAACGAGGTAAGTGGACATCTTTGGCGTCGTCGCGAACACAATCGTATGCTTGCCCGTCACGGGTCCCGGTGAGTCGCGCACGATTTGCATGTTGGAGATCGCCGTATCGTTTGCGTCAATGACAAGCGAGACATCGAAGGTCGCCTTCAGCGCTGGCTCATCGAAGCTGGGGAAGGCGCGACGCGCATCCGTCGACTCAAACTGCGTCACGCCATAGTTGCGCAGCTTCGTCTTTGAGAGATAGAACCCGCGCAGCTTATCGTTCAGGATCCCTTTGTACGCAATCTCCAGCGCCACCTGCCCCGCCGGCAATTGCCGCGCGAAGTGCAGCGTCGCCTGCTCCTTCGCCGCATCCAGCGTGACCGTCGCTTCGACCGCGCCACCACTGCCGCCGTCATTCTGAGCTTCGCTCAGAATCTCTGTATTTGCTTTTGCATCGGCTTTCCGGTTTGAACCAGCAGAAGCCCTCACCGACTCAAACTCAATCTCCGCCGCATTCAGCGTGATCTCGGTCGCCGGCGCGTCCAGCACCACATCGATCCGCTCAATGCCCTCGAACCGCGCCTTCGCCAGATCGGGAGTGATCGTCAGCGCATAGTGTTCGGGACGCACGCCGCCGGGCAATCGCTGCGCACCCGCGCTCCATGCGCCCATCGCCGCCAGCGCACAGAGTGCTCCGGCCGCCAGCCGTCCACGCGCCAACTTCATCCAGCTCAACCCGCCTCGCAACACACACAACAGACTACATGCTGGGACGCAGATTGCTCCCGCTCGTTCTGTCTACACGCGCACGATGTCGATGGGATCGATCGATTCAGCCGTATGCCCGAACACCTTGATGTTCTGCCAGCTCTTGCCCTTCTTGCGGCGTGCGGAGAACTGCATCCGGTGCGTGTGGCAGCTCATGCACTCCTTGATGTCGATGGTCGAGGCAAACTCGCTCAGATGGCTCTTCTCTCCCGATCCCACGCCGAAGTGAGCCAGGATCGAATCCGCCAACTGATGACCCTCCATCCGTCCATGGAAGTCGTCTACGCAGTTCCGCAGCGCACGCTCTGTCAGGAAGTACCGCGACTGCATGCCCTTCTGCGCGAGGAACTCTCCGCACGACTCGCAATACGGCAATGAGCGCAGCATCCCATACACCACGATCCCGCCCAGCGCGAAGGCGAGGATCGCGAGCGCAGACGTCAGCCACGTCGCTCCATTGCTCGCGACACCTTTTCCCATGGAATCGATGCTGCCGCTCATCTGCGAGATCTTGCCTGTGCCGCCCGCACCCAGCTGCGTACCCATGTCCGCCTTGGCCAGCATGGAACCCACACCGCTGGCCATGCCGTCGATCTCGCCGTTCCCTCCGGAGTCGACGTGCGGCCCTTCGCTGGCCGGCGCCGTTGACCCGGAGTCGGAGCTGCTGGCCGAATTGCTCCTGCCTCCGCCCAGGGACATCTGAGGCAGCCGCGTGGTCCACAACGATGTTGTCGCAAACTTTGCAAAGACCTTCGGGTTTGCCAGCGCTGCACGATTGCTCGCCATCAGCACGCCTTCATCCATATGCCGGATGTAAAGGTGCGACCCAGCGGAGATCGCGAACACTCCCGCCAGCAGGATGATGCCTGGCCGCACGCGCAGCACCCGCGCGGCGACGTAGTAGCCACCTGCGGCCAGGAAGCCTGCCGCGATCAATCCCACAGGCACGAAGGTCCATGCCATCAGGTTCAAGAGAGAATCGTCTCCGCCCAGCCCCAGCAGAAACAGTCCCGCCGCGGTCAGCACGCTGGTCACAGCGCCGACCAGTATCACCATCAGGTTGCGAATGATCGTGCTCATCGGTCCTCTCGGGTTTCCAGCGCACCGCGGCCCCAGCGCAGAACTTCAAATTCAAAGGGAAGCATAGCCCGCAGCGCCATGCTTCGGGCATTCCCCATCTGTGTGACTCCCGTTCGCCAGCGTTAACCGATCGGACGACGAACACAAGCAGGGGCGAAGGCTTTCCCGGATTGCGTCGCGCCACCCGGTAAAACTTATTCAACCAAACGGTTGACAATAGGCGTGTCCGTCGCTATATTCAACCTCATGGTTGAATTAAACAGCGCCTCAATCGCACCAAACCTCGACCAGGTCTTCCATGCCCTCGCCGACTCTACACGGCGCGCTCTGCTGCACGAGATCACCCGTGGCGAGCGCTCCGTCGGCGAACTCGCCCAGCCCTACTCCATGTCTCTGGCCGCCGTCTCCAAGCATCTCGACGTGCTGGAGCGCGCCACGCTCATCCGCCGGCGCCGCAGCGGCCAGCACCGCTTCGTCCGCCTGAACCCCAGGCCGCTCATGGCCGCTCAGGACTGGCTCTCGTTCTACGAGAAGTTCTGGACCGGCAATCTCGACCGCCTGCAGGAGCTGCTCGAATCCGGGCCCCAGACCTCACCCAAGCCCTCACCACGCAGCAATCACACCCGTACCGCAAAGGAGCAATAAATGCCCGCACTCGCAACCGCCCCTGTCGCCACAGAGAACCTCCAACTCACGCAGACCCTCACCATTCGCGCGCCGCGCGCCAAGGTCTACGAAGCATGGACCGACCCGCAGATCATGCGCTTGTGGTTCGGCTCGGCCACCATGCAATGCACCTCGTCTTCACTCGACCCGCGAGTGGGCGGCGCCTACCGCCTGGAACTGACGCGCAAACCAGAGGTAGCGCCCGAAGACGCCAGTTGCCAGGGGCACGTCAGCTCCGTCGCTACGGGCAGATACACACAAGTAGTCCCCAATGAGCTGCTACAGTTCACCTGGAGTCCGGACTTCAATCCCGGAGAGGAGTCGCTGGTCACGGTCTCGCTCAGGGATGTCCACGACGGCACCGAGATCACCGTGCGGCATGAGAAGTTTCTCAGCGAAGCCTCGCGCGATGCGCACAACAACGGCTGGACCATCGGCCTCGATCGATTGGAAAAGCTGCTCGCTGCCTAAGACACCTGCGGCAATTCCACATCGCTCCTCTCACTCATGCGCGAGTCTGGACCCGCGCGTGAGTGGGAGGCTGGCTGTTTACTGCTCACAGCCAACCGCGCCGGCCTGTGGGTCCGAATCTCCACTGCATCCTGCTGCATTCCTGCCGCCGCGCACATGCGCACCCAATCCTCCTCGCGGAACGCCCGCCGGATCGATGCTAGACCATCCGGCCGGATGAACCGGTGCCACCACGGCCCCCGCGCCAACACGCTGAACGCCCGGTACGGTGTCGGCATCCGGTGAAGGTCCGTAATGATCCACCCCACACGCGCCGTCCGTCCCATCCACTGGAGCAGCCGTAAGATCTCGCTCTCACTCAGGTGGTGCGTCACGGCGCTCACCGTTATCAGGTCTGCATTCTGCGCCTCCGCGCACGCGCACACATCACCCACCGCATACCGCACGCGGCTTACCGCCGGAGCAGCCTCGCGTGCCGCGCGAATCGCATTTGCGTTGACGTCGACCCCCAACAGGTCCATCGCAACATTGCGCTTTGCTGCCCATCGCTCGATCTGCCGCAGCATGTCGCCATATCCGCAGCCCACATCCACCAGCTTCAGCGGCTTCAAATACTC
>DATCBR010000106.1:0-5152 GCA_036511765.1 Acidobacteriaceae bacterium
TCCTCATCCAGGGCACGCACCTGAGAAGCGTCAACACCTTCATCGTGATCGAGGACCAGGAGCTGCCCCCCAACACTTCCTCCGACACGCAACTCAGCCTCACCCTGACGTCCGCTCTTCACGCCGGTGTCAAGAGCCTGCAGGTCCTTCAGAAGCTCGACATGGGAACGCCCGCCGCCACGCACCGCGGCTTCCAGTCGAACGTCGCCTCCTTCGTGCTGTGTCCCACCGTCTCCAGCGCCACCGGTACGGCCGTCTCCGGCGGCACGGATGTCACCATCAACCTCGTTCCCAACATCGGCATCGGCCAGCGCGCCGTGCTTCTGCTCAACAGCATTCCGCCGGCACCGCCCGCGGCCTACGCCTCCACCAGCGTTGTCTCTACTGCCGAGGCGCCCTCGATCGTCATCAACATCGCCAGCGTCCCCACAGGCACCTACCTCGTCCGCGTGCAGATCGACGGCGCCGAAAGCCAGCTGACCTTCAACGCCGTCACGCACGTCCTTGAAGGTCCCACGGTGTCCATGCCATGAGCGCTCCCATCATGACCGAAGACACGAGCGAAGACACCCTCCGCGGTGCGGAAGCCGCCGCTGGCAGCGCATCCAGCGCCGACGCGAGCATCACCTGGTCTGAGGCGAACCAGCGCTACCTCGTCGCAGCCCTCTCCGCACTCCGCATCCATCTCAAAGCCACGTTGGACGGCGGCGCGAATGCCCCCGAGCATGTTGAAGACGCTCTTCTCGATCCTGGCATCTGGATGTTTTCGCAGCCTCCCGCCCTCGAACAACTTTGCTCCGCCTTCGATCTCTCCGCCTTTGAGCGCGGCGTCTTGCTTCTTGCCGCGGGCGCAGAGATGGACTCCCAGCTTGCCGCACACTTCGCTTCGCTCGACACCAGCCGCCGTCCCTTACCCACGCTTCAACTCGCCCTCACTGTTCTGCCCGAAGCCCATTGGAGCGCACTTTCACCCGCGCGAGCTCTGCGGCGCTGGCAGCTCATCGACCTGCTTCCCGCCGACACCCTCATCACCTCCGCCTTCCGTCCCAACGAGCGCATCCTGCACTTCCTTGCCGGCATCTCCGGCATCGACGAACGCCTCCACCACCTCGCTCACCCCGTACCTCCGCCGGAGACGCTGCCATCGTCCTACGCCGACGTCGCCGGCCAGGTGGCGGCTGTCTGGGCCGACGCCTCGCGCCACGCGACCGCATCGTCCGCAGCACAGCAACTGCCACTCATCGAGCTATGCGGCACCGAGCCCGACGCCAACCGCGCCATCGCAGCCCGCGCAGCCGCAGCCGTCAACCTTCGCCTCCATGTGCTCTCGCTGCGCAGTCTCCTGCAGACATCGAGCGCCGAGACGAGTCTCTTTCTTCGCCTCTGGGAGCGCGAAGCCATCCTCAGCGAATCTGCCCTCCTGATCGAACTAGACGACCTGTCCACAGCCGACACAGCTTCGGCGACGATCTCGCTCCTCCTCGAGTCTCTTCACGCTCCGCTCATCCTCTCCTCGCGACAGCCACAGTCCACGCTTAGCCGACCGCGCGTGGTCTTCTATACCTCCAGGCCTACACGCGCGGAGCAGGCCGAGCTCTGGCGAACATCGTTGCAACCAGCGGACGCCGCAACCAACGACCCCGTGATCGACCCCCTGATCGACACGCTCGTCGCCCAGTTCAACCTCTCGCCCGTAGCCATTCGTTCGGCAGCACAGCATTCCAATGGAGCCCAACCCGAACGCTCCCTCGCGTCCGTCCTCTGGGACGCCTGCCGCATCGAAGCACGTCCGCGCCTGGAGGGCCTCGCGCAGCGCATCGAGCCGGCAGCCACCTGGGACGACCTTGTGCTGCCCGAAAAAGAGCGTGAGCAGATGAGGAATATCTCCCTGCATGTTCGCCAGCGCACCCGCGTCTACGAAAGCTGGGGCTTCGCCGACCGCAGCTCGCGCGGCCTCGGCATCAGTGTCCTCTTCGCGGGCCCCAGCGGCACGGGTAAGACCACCGCCGCGGAAGTGCTCGCTCACGAGCTCCGTCTTGACCTGTTCCGCATCGACCTCAGCCAGATCATCAGCAAGTACATTGGCGAAACCGAGAAGAACCTGTGCCGCGTCTTCGACGCCGCCGATCAGGGTGCCGCCGTCCTGCTCTTCGACGAAGCCGACGCTCTCTTCGGCAAGCGTACCGACGTCAAAGATAGTCATGATCGCTACGCGAACTGCGAGGTCAGCTACCTGCTTCAGCGCATGGAAGCCTATCGCGGCCTCGCCATCCTCACCACCAACCGCAAGTCCTCGCTCGACCAGGCCTTTCTCCGCCGCCTCCGATTCGTCGTGGAGTTCCCGTTCCCCGAAGCCGCGCAGCGTGCCGAAATCTGGCGCCGTATCTTCCCTTCTCGCACGCCCGTCGATGGACTCAACGTCGAACACCTCGCGCGTCTCCGCGTCTCCGGCGGCAACATCCATAACATCGCAATGGGCGCTGCCTTCCTCGCTGCCGATGCCGGCGAGCCGGTTCGCATGGGACACCTGCTCGCCGCCGCCCGCGCCGAGTTCGCCAAGCTCGAAATCCCGCTCAACGACACGGAGGTCGCCCGATGGACGTGATCGATCCAAACCTACCCACACGACGCCACGCCATCGATCTTCGCATCGACGAACTCATCCTGCATGGCTTCCCTGTCAGGGACCGCCATCGCATCGCCGCCGCGTTGCAGCGCGAGCTCTCGCGACTGATCGCACAAGGCGACCTCGCGCATCTGCCGCCCAACTCGATTCAACTTGACCGCATCGACGCCGGCAGCTTTCGCCTCGACCCCGCCGCCGGACCCAACCACATCGGCCGGACGGTAGCCCAACGGGTCTACCGTCAGCTCTCACCGGGCGTGAGCGCAACTCCTGCACAGAGCGGAGGAGGTAACCATGCCTAACATCTCTCCCCGGTTACAAAACGGTGCCATCCTCACCTTCGATCCCAATACCGGAGTCAAGCTCGCCACCATCATGCTGCAGTACAACCCTGACTCGCTCACGCGCTCGCTGAAGCCGCAAACCGTAGGCGATGAGCCCGACCGCACCGAGATCCTGCGCCTCAAAGGGCCACCCATCGAAACGCTGAAGTGCGATCTGGAGATCGACGCCACCGATCAGCTCGCTGCAGCCGATCCCACCGCCACCAGCCTGGGAGTGCAGCCCCAACTGGCGTTGCTAGAGCTGCTCCTCTATCCCTCGAGCAGCGTGCTCATCACGAACGAAATCCTCTCGCTGCTTGGCACCATCGAGATCCTCCCCATGGAGACCGCGCTCACCGTGTTCGCCTGGAGCAAGAGTCGCGTCACGCCCGTGCGCATCACCGATCTCTCCATCACCGAGGAGGCCTTCGACGTCAATCTCAACCCCATTCGCGCCAAGGTCTCGCTCGGCATGCGTGTTCTCAGTGTGAACGACGTCGGCTTCCTGACTCCCGCCGGCGCCATGTACATGATCTACCAAACCACCAAAGAAGCTCTTGCCCAACGAGCCTGACGAAACGGAACCGCTATGGATACCGCACTCTCCGCTCTTATTCGATCCGCTGCCGGCACTGGCGCTCCCACTAACCAGAGCAGCCGGTATTACGGTGCAGCGATCAACACCTACACGCAGCCCAACGGCACGGCTGTGGTCTACCTGGCGCGCCGCATTCTTCCGCAGCCCTCGGTGTACGTCTCTGTGCAGAACTACGCGGTGGTCGAAAACGACCGCATCGACAACCTCTCTGCGCGCTTCCTTGGCGATCCGCTGCTCTTCTGGATGATCTGCGACGCCAACACCGCCACCGATCCCGACGAGCTCACCTTACAGAAGGGCCGCTCGATCCTGATCCCGATCGCCTCTGCCATTCCCGCAGGTGCTCGCAATGGGTAGCCCACTGTATCTCACGCTGCTGGCCGGGCCGGTCGAGGCCCTGCCAGTGCCCAAGCCTGTCATCGACGCCCTCGTCTCCGTCGAGGTCACCGAGTCCGCAACCGGCCGCAGCGGCTTTCAAATCACGTTCACACTCGGCACCAACTCCATCCTGCAAACCTTGTTCCTCCTCGCCGCGGACGCCCCAATCCCCGTTCTCCGCGTCGTCCTCGTCGCAACGTTTGGCGGTCTACCGCAGGTCATCATGGATGGCGTCATCGAGCATCAGGAGGTGGTCCCGGACGCGATGACCGGATCTTCCAAGCTCGTCGTCAGCGGGCAGGACCTGTCGTCCATCATGGACCTCATCGATCTCACCGGTCTCCTTTACCCCGGCATGAGCCCGGATATTCAAGTGCTCTCCATCCTCGGACGCTATGCCGCCTTCGGCATCGTGCCGGAGGTCATCCCCATCCTCATTCCGCAGGTCCCCGTACCGACCGAGGAAATCCCCGTCCAGGACGGGACTGACCTCGACTATGTGAAGCAGCTCGCGCAAGAGGCCGGATACGTCTTCTACGTCTCGCCCGGTCCACTTCCTGGCATGAGTCAGGCGTACTGGGGGCCGCAACTCCGGATCGGCATTCCGCAGCCTGCGCTCAACGTCAACATGGATTCCTGGACCAACGTCGAGAGCCTGAACTTTCGCTATCAACCTCGCAATCCGGTCACCCCTACCTTCTTCATTCAGGACTCCACCACGCACCTTCCTATTCCGATTCTGGTTCCGTCGGTCACTCCGTTCAATCCCCCGCTGGGCCTGGTGATCCCTACGCCGCAGACGCTCGAACCTCTTCCCGATGCAGCCAATCTCTCGCCTGGAGCGGCCCTGATGCGTGGCATCGCCCGTGCCGTAGAAACCGCCGATGTGGTCACCGGAAGCGGCACTCTCGATGTCCTTCGATATGGCCAGATACTCCGCGCCCGCAGCCTCGTCGGCGTGCGTGGCGCGGGCCTTGCGTTCGATGGCATGCACTTCGTCGACAGCACAACCCACAGCCTCAAACCTGGCGAGTACAAACAGAGCTTTGTCCTCAAGCGCAATGGACTGATCTCAAATGTGCCCGTAGTCCCAAACCTGCCGTTCTAAGGAGGTCTGTCGAAAAAGCTTATCCGCAGGCGGAGCACGGAAGTGCCACCAGACCTGCTCTATGAACTGGGCTTCAGCCCGACACCAAATCTACCAGGGAACCAAAATGCGAAGGCACT
>DATCBR010000107.1:0-2998 GCA_036511765.1 Acidobacteriaceae bacterium
GTCGAGCAGCGAATCTCGTGCGGCGAGGGTTGCGGCGAGTTGCGGGCGGAGCGAAGCGGCGGTGAGTGGGCCGGAGAGCGTACTGACCTGGAGCTGCGGAGCGGCGCCGGAGAGACTGGTGTGCGAGGCGCTGCGGGCTGAGCGACTCGGTTTGGTCGCAGCGGATGATGAGGCGGTGCTGTTCTCTGCGTCGACCAGCACGATGCGCTGACCACCGGCGTTGGCAGCGAGGTTGCGAGCGGAGGTTGCAATGGCGGCGCGGTCTTCTGCGCTGGTGTTTTGCGGAACCTCCAGACGAAGGCCGGCGACGCCGCGGGTGAGCCAGAAGCGGACGCGGCCTGCGAGGTCGGCGTCGGCGTGTGAGGCGGGCAGCGCGGCGAGAACGCGGATACCGCGCGCGGTGGCCTGACGCGTGAAGTTGTCGAAGCCATCGAGGGCGGACTGCGCGCTGATCGCTTGCTCGGCGCTAGCGCCGTTGAGGGAGGGAAGCGCGGGCGGCGTGACGATGACGGCGTCGATGCCGGTGGATTGGATGGCGTCGAGACGGTTGGCGAGGGCCTTGAAGTCGGGGGCGGATTCGTGAATCTGGTAGAAGACGGCGCGCTGGTACCAGGGCTCTGCGGCGAAGTTGGAGCGCGTCCAGCCAGGATGCGCGAGGACTTGCGCAGACAGCGTTGAGGCGAATGCGACCAGCAGCAGAGCCCATGCGCGGAGCCATCTGCGACGTCGAGCGCGGTCACGCGACATGGGCGGTTTTCTGCTCTGCGGCGGCGGGAAGGAGATCGGCATAGATGAAATTGTCGCGCTCGACGCGCTCGCCGGGAATGACGGGGATGGTGCGAGAGAAGATTGGCCCGGCGAAGGCGAAGGAGTGGAACTCGCCGCGCTCGCCGCAGGGATCGACGTTGGAGGGGAGATCGCTAAGGAGCTGCGCGTCGAAGGTGCGACCGGCGAAGGAGGCGTCGAGTGAGCGCGGGTCAATACAGGTAAGACGCGCGCGGAGACCGGCGGCGATCATCTGCTGTGCGAGGTCGGCGGTAGAGATGCCGAGAGTGGGACACCAGACGGGGAAGATGGGCTCAAGGCCGGTGCCGGCGAGACGCGCGATGCGATAGGCGCGGATGTCTTCGAGGAAGAGGTCGCCGAAGGCGATTCCATACAGCCCTTCGACTGCGGCGCGGACGCAGACGGCCGCCATGCGGGATTCGTAGTCGGCGTTGGAGCAGGGGAAGGGCAGGTCGACCTTCCACAGGGGAAGACCGATGGCTTCGGCCTGGAGGTCGAGGAGCTCCTCGCGGAAGCCGTGGATGGCGACGCGGCGAAACTTCTCATTGATGGTGGTGAGGAGGGCTACGACCTCGTAATCGGGACTCTGGCGGAGGAGGTGGAGCGCCCAGGCGGAGTCCTTGCCGCCTGACCAGCTCAACAGGATCGGCCTTCGACCGTTGGGTCGGATTGGCTTGCGGGTTTGTGCGGTGTTTTTGCCGGATTGCACTGCCACCCCCCCCATACTTAAGTCTTAAAGTATCACGAACAAAGGACTTAGGATGCCTAAGTATCCCCCAAAGTATCCCCCAGTATCAACCGCTGCCGGGACATGGGTAAAATGCCGAGGGCAGGTTGAGTGAGGATTCGGGGCGCGCCTTTGGCCCACCCGGCCAAGGCATTTGCCCTACCTTCTATTTTACCGGGCGTGTCAAGTTTTGCATTCGACGGGTTGGGGTACAAAGCTGCGCTGCTTCGCTTGGGAATGATAAAGCAAAAGCAACCACGGATTTACGCGGATAAACACGGATTTCTTTATTGGCGCGATGCGCCTCGCTCGGGATGACGGCGTTCTTGGTATCAGTTCTCCGACGGCCTCTGGGTGGAGTCGACGACGAGGACGTCGAGCGGGGTGGTGGAGGGTAACAGTTTGAGGCCGAGCTGCTCCTGGATGGCGGTGAAGATAGAGGGGCCTCCAGCTAGGGGCGAGTCGGCGGGCGTGTTGTCGGGTGTGTAGTGGAGTTCGAAGTCGTAGCGTCCGGTGAGGCCAGTCTTGTCTGTAACGGTGCGACCGGTGGGGCCGCGCAGCGAATCGGCGAGAGCTCCCATTGTGCAGCCCTGCAGGTAGAACTGCGCGTTCCTGTGAAGGCAGGACGCGCCACTGACAGTCATGGTGATTTTGTCCTTGGGTGTTTCAGCAAACTTCACGCCACCTTTGGCGACGACAAGATTGTAGGTGGGAAATTCCTTCTTCTCGAAGTGGACTTTGAGCTGGAACCGCTCGGCCAGGACGGCGCGGAGCATGTCGGCGCGCTGGCGATAGGTAAGGTCTTTTGCGGTGGGAATTTCGGCTGGATTGAATTTGGCTTCGAGATCGAACTTGTCGTTATCGATCCAAGCCGAGCCGCCAACGAGTAGTTTGTCGTCCCACACGCCATAGGCCTCTTTGATGAGCTGGCGCAGCGACACGCCCATGGCATGGTAGCCATCAGGAGTTGGGTACATGTTCCAACCGGGCGAACGGCTGGGTTTGATGGTGACGACTTCGAATGCGATGGGCCTAGCGGATGGCAAAGTCGGCGGCGGTGTGGTTTGCGCGAGGGCGAGTGGTGCGGTCGCGAAGAGCAGCGCCGCGGCGAGATGGTTGCGCAGGGACATTGTGATTTGCGAACGAGTCTACGGGAAAGACGCGGGGAGGGGCGAATGCGCTCGGGTAAATTAGGAGCAGATTCCCGCGTAGGAATGAAAAATTCAGGGGTGTAGCAAGGCGGCACGCCTGAAGGCCTGCCCTTCCTTTCGTGCAACTGCAGGTGCGTCGTACGGGTACAAATGCGGGGATTCTTCGCCAAACCACCCCAGCCAGCAAGCTGCCCGGGGACCCCGGTCGGCTCAGATGGGATGAAGAGGGCGTACCTTCCTGGTACGTGCTCGAGGCACAGAGATTCCATCCGGAGGAAGGTACGCGATGAAGACCCACGTAGGAGTAGATCTCCACCAGCGATTTTGCTATTTG
>DATCBR010000108.1:0-2579 GCA_036511765.1 Acidobacteriaceae bacterium
ACGCGAGAGCTGCCGGAATACGCGCTGACGCCGGCCAAGGGCGGGGTGAAGCTGGAAGACGGCAAGCCCGACCCGCGTGCGCCGCGGGACATGAAGCCCAACACGGGCTGGTTCTCAACGGGCATGAGCGGTGGCGTGGAAAAGGTCGAATTTTCCGGCGTGCCCGTCATCCGGCTGCTTCCTATTCTGTCCAACGAGGCGGGCCGCACGGTGGTGGACAAGAGCGGACTGACGGGGAAGTACAATTTCACGTTGAGCTGGAGGCCGGCGCTGGAGAAAGCCGCGGCGGATGATGCGGCGGATTCGACGCCGGACCTGTTTACGGCGATCCAGGAGCAGCTGGGACTGAAGCTGGAGCCGACGAAAGGGCCGGTGGAAGTGCTGGTGATCGACCATATTGAGAGGCCGGCGGAGAATTGATTTCGAGGTTCGAGGTTCGAGGTTCAAGGTTCACGGTCCGAGGCGGGTGCAAGGTCCAAGATGAAGACCGGCGGTGTTGTACCCCACCCGTCCACAGAGTGCGGTACGGATGGGGCACTCGGCTGAATGGCTCCAAGCTGACGGCTCCGCTCCGGTTCGCGATGAGACAGTCGAATGGGTCAGTACCTGACCTCAGGGGCTAAAGCCCCTGTATGAATGGAATACTTTACGGCGTGGCTGAAGCCACGCCCTTTCAAAACAAATTCAAACTGAGCCACTGCCTGAGGGCAGGGATTTCTTGACAGTGGGCGGTGGGTACGCGATGCTTAGAGGGCTGGGCCGGTTGGCTGGCCCGTGCGTTGCCGTGCGCACAATCGGCATGTTTCACCCAAGTCTCAAAATCGAGACATGGGGCACCCAGTATCCTCCTCTCGAACAAGACGCGAGGCCGGACAAAGCGGGGCCGGGGTATGGCTTCGGGAGTGGGCTGCGGGCGGAGATTTAGTGTTATTTGAGCAAAATGCGGGGATTCTTCGCCTTCGGCTCAGAATGACAAGTTCGGTCGTTGAGTGGCTGGTCTTAGGACCATATAGCCGCTACACGAAGAGAAAGATTGGAAGGGTTTTCGATGGGAAGTTCGACGCAACTGCTGCTGCTGCCGGTGATGTTTGTGTTGCTGTATGTGCTGATGATTGTGCCCAACCAGCGCAAGCAGAAGAAGTGGCAGGAGATGCTGGGCAAGCTGAAGACGGGCGACAAGGTGACGACCAACGGCGGCATCCGCGGCGTGATTGTGAGCGTGAAGGATGACGCGGTGCAACTGAAGATCGCGCCGGACAATGTGAAGCTGGAGTTTGCGAAGAACGCGATTGCGTCGGTCACTACGGACGAGTAGGAGCAAGGGAACAGGGATTAGGGAACAGGGAACAGAAGAACAGAACAAATACGGAGATTCTGGACGCGCGCGGTGCGCGGTCCAGAATGACGTGTAAAGAAAGATTCGGAACGACAACTACAGGGATCCTTCGCTGCGCTCAGGATGACGGCATCCTGATGGTTTTGCGAAACAGGTAAAGGGAACGATGGGACAGAATCTGAAGGGCAAGTTTGCGGCGATCATCGTGGTGATGGTGATCTTCTGCTATGGGATTGTCGGGATTCCGCATGGTGTGAGCGGAGCGGCGCTGAAGCAGGGGCTGCTGGACCGCATTCATCTGGGTCTGGACCTGAAGGGCGGAACGCGCCTGGTGCTGAAGGTGCACGTCGAGGACGCGGTGAACTCGCAGACCGACCGCGACGTGGAGCTGATTCAGGACGATCTGGCGAAGGCCGCGGCAAGCGGCGCGCAGGCGAAGAAGCTGGATCCGGTGGGCAAGCCGGGCGTGATCACGATCTCCGGTGTGCCGGCGAACAAGAACAGCGATGTGCGCAGCGCGCTGGAGAGCAACCAGTACGCGAACTACGACCTGACCACGAACGCGGACAGCAGCATGGCGCTGACGCTGAAGCCGGGCGCGGTGCGGGACATCGAGGCGCACGCGCTACAGCAGACGATTGAGACGATCAGCGACCGCGTGAACCAGCTGGGCGTGGCCGAGACGACGGTGCAGCAGTATGGCCTGGGCGACAACGAGATTGTGGTGGAGTTGCCGGGCGTCAGCGATCCGGGAGAGGTGGAGGCGCAGATCAAGTCGACCTCGAAGCTGGCGGTGTATGCAGCGGTGCCGAACCAGGGCCCGTGGGACAGTGACCAGGCGGCGCTGGCCGCGTTGGGCGGCACGGTGCCTCCGGACCAGATGCTGGTACACGGCAATGGGACGCCGAGCTCGCCGGACCAGGTGTATCTGCTGTATCGCGCGCCGGTGGTGGAGGGCATGGACTTCCGTGACGCGCAGGCCTCGACCGACCAGAACGGCCAGCCGAACATGACGTTTACGCTGACGACTGCGGCGGGGCAGCAGTTCTACAAATTTACGAGCGCGCACACGGAGAGCAGCGCGAATCCTGAACAGATTGCGATTGTGCTGGGCAACCGGGTGAGGGAGGTCGCGGGGATCGAATCGCCGATCTCGGACCGAGGCGAGATCCATGGCAGCTTCAGCCATGATGAGGTGGCGAACCTATCGCTGATGCTGCGCACGGGCGCGCTGCCGGCGGCG
>DATCBR010000109.1:0-19509 GCA_036511765.1 Acidobacteriaceae bacterium
TCCGGCCATGCCGGACTCAATCCGGGAGACCAGCCGCAGGTGTTGTGGATCATCCGCCGCGCGGCCGATGGAAAGCGCCGCAGGCCCAACTCCGCTGCGCCCTGCTCCATTCAAGTGGTCCACGTAGATGCGAAATGCCCGCGCCGTCGGCACACGCCCGGCTGACGTATGCGGCTGCTCCAGCAGCCCTGCGCCTGCCAGCTCCGCCATCTCATTGCGCACCGTCGCTGAACTTACGCCCGCTCCGCCAAGCATCCGGGCAACCGTGCCTGCGATCGTCCCCGATCCCACAGGCTGGCCTGTCTCGATGTAACTCTCCACGATGGCCGTCAGAATGGCCCGCTGCCGCGCCGAGATCCGCTCTGCCTCCCCCATCGATTTCCACCTCTGCTTCTATTTTAGGGCATCCGTCAAGCAGCGCGCCTGGCTGCTGCAATCCGCTCATACGCGTGACCTCGGGATAGAACACCTATACTTTTGATGACTCCACTATTACTGCTTCTCACCCAGCAATTCCACTCATGTCCTCTGCATCCGCCTTCCGCATCCTCAATGACTCCGCCGCTCGCCGCGCGCAGCATCCGCACGAATACTTTGCTGAGGTACGCGCCCTGGAAGAACGCCTGAAGGCTTCTGTCCGAGGCGAAGTCCGCTTCGACGATGCCTCGCGGGCACTCTATTCCATGGACTCCTCGAACTACCGCCAGGTGCCCATCGGTCTCGTCATCCCGCGCAACGCGGATGACGTGATCGCCACCGTCGCAGCCTGCCGCGAGTTCGGCGCGCCGGTCCTCTCGCGCGGAGGCGGCACCAGCGTCTCCGGCCAGACCGTCAATGTCGCGGTCGTAATCGACTTCTCCAAGTACATGAGCAACGTCATCTCTCTGGATGCCGCTGCCCGCATGGCGCGAGTCGAACCCGGCATCGTCCTCGACGCACTACGCGACGAGGCCGAGAGGCACGCGCTTACCTTCGCCCCCGACCCCGCCACGCACAGCCGCTGCACGCTCGGCGGCATGATTGGCAACAACGCATGCGGCGTGCATGCGCTGATGGGCGGTAAGACCGTCGACAATATCGAGTCGCTCGACATCCTGCTCTACGACGGCACGCGCATGGACGTTGGCCGCACCAGCGAGGCCGAGCTTGCCTCCGTCATCGCAGGCGGGGGCCGCAAAGGTGAGATCTACGCCGGTCTCCAGCGCATCCGCGATACCTACGCTGACCTCATCCGCGCACGGTTCCCCAAAATCCCGCGTCGCGTCTCCGGCTACAACCTCGACGAGCTGCTACCTGAAAGCGGCTTCCACGTCGCGAGAGCTCTGGTCGGAAGTGAAGGCACCTGCGTCACGGTCCTCGAAGCCACCTGTGAGCTGAAGCATAGCCCGCAGCATCGCCGTCTCGTCGCGCTCGGCTTCAGCGATGCCTACATCGCCGCCGATCATGTTCCTGCCGTGCTCGTGCACAAGCCCATCGGGCTCGAAGGCTTCGACGGATACCTCGTCGATTGCATGGTGCGCAAGAACCTTCTGGTCGATGACGTGAAGCTGCTGCCGCCGGGCCGCGGCTTCCTGCTCTGCGAGTTCGGCGCAGATTCTGCAGCCGATGCCGACGCCATGGCGCGCGATCTTATCGCCGCATCGGCTCGCTTCAATGAGCCTCCCACTCATGCCCTCTACAGCGCGGCAGAGGCTGATCGAGTGTGGAAGGTGCGCGAGTCCGGTCTTGGCGCCAGTGTCTTCGTTCCCGGTCAGCCCAGCGGCTGGGAGGGATGGGAAGACTCCGCCGTCCCGCCCGAACGCCTCGGTGCTTATCTGCGTGAGCTCTTCCACACGCTCGAACGTTACGGCTACCGCACACCCATGTATGGCCACTTCGGCCAGGGCTGCGTGCACCTGCGCATCACGTTCGACCTGCGCAGCACTGAAGGTCTCGCAAAATATCGCCGCTTCATTGACGAGGCCGCGGACATCGTCCTCAAATACGGTGGCTCGCTCTCCGGGGAGCATGGCGACGGCCAGTCCCGCGCCGCGCTGCTGCCGAAGATGTATGGCCCGGAGTTGATGCAGGCCTTCCGCGATTTCAAGGCGCTCTGGGACCCCACCAACCGCATGAACCCCGGCAAGCTGATCGATGCCATCGCCGTCTATGATCCCATCGAGAACCTGCGCCATACGCCGGACCGCGCGCCTGCCAAAGTCGATACCTGGTTCCAGTACATTGCCGATGCCGGTTCCTTCAGTGAGACCACCGCGCGCTGCGTCGGCGTCGGCCTCTGCCGCAAACAGGGCGATGCCACCATGTGTCCCAGCTACATGGCAACGCGTGAGGAGAAGCACTCCACGCGCGGCCGCGCGCACCTGCTGTGGGAGATGCTGGAAGGCGGCGTTATCCGCGACGGCTGGCAGAACGAGGAGATTCATGACGCGCTGGACCTCTGCCTCTCCTGCAAGGCCTGCAAAACCGAGTGCCCCACCAATGTGGACATTGCCACATGGAAGGCCGAGTTCCTCGCGCACCATTATCAAGACCGGCGGCATCCGTTACACCACTATGCCTTCGGCTTTATGGACCGCTGGGCAAGGCTCGCATCAGCGGTGCCTTGGCTTGCCAATATGCCTCTGCGTACCCCGGTGCTCCGTTCGCTGATCAGATCCACGCTCGGCGTCGCTCCTCAGCGCGAGCTGCCGCGCTTCGCGGCGAAGAGCTTTCGCAGACAGTTCCTCGTCGATGCTGGAAAGCATGACGCCCGCACGAACAGTGCACCGGCGCAAACGATCCTTCTCTGGCCCGACACATGGAACAACTACTTCCATCCGCAGGCGCTGGGGTCCGCAGCAAAGCTGCTGGCAGCCTCAGGACATGCGGTTTCGATTCCGCAGACGCACATCTGTTGCGGACGGCCACTCTACGATTTCGGCTTTCTCGATCAGGCGCGTGCGTATCTGCTGCGCATCCTCGACCAACTCGGGCCGCAGATCGCCGCCGGAACTCCGGTTGTCATGCTGGAACCCTCCTGCGCCAGCGTCTTCCGCGACGAACTGCTCAACTTCTTCCCGCACGACGAACGCGCGCAGCGCCTCGCACGCCAGACCGTCATGCTGAGCGAGCAACTTGCGAAGTCTCCCGGCGAGTGGCAGCCTCCGCAATTGCCTGGCCGCCGCATCGTCGTACACGGCCATTGCCACCAGAAGGCCCTGATGACCATGAAGGATGAGATGGCCTTGCTCGAAGCCACTGGAGCGACCGTCGAAATGTTGAACTCCGGTTGCTGCGGCATGGCGGGGCCGTTCGGTTTCGAGCACGACAAGTTTGAGGTCTCACAGACGCTGGCCGAACGCGTGCTGTTGCCGGCTGTCCGCGCTGCCGGCGCGCAGGATCTGATCGTTACCAACGGCTTCAGTTGTCGCGAACAGATCGCGCAAAACTCGCCGCGTCGAGCAGTGCACATGGCTGAAGTGCTCGCCGGCGACTGCTGAGCCTGCAGGCAAGCAGGCTAACTACATGCAGTCGAGCCGCAGATTCCGCGTAGCGCCCTGTGATCGTGCAACGCATCGCAGGTTAAGATAGACCCATGGAATCGAAGCTTCTCTTCGGCGATGCAAACGCCTTCGCCGCACCTGCACTCGCCGTCTTCGCCATCGACACGCAGACCGAAAGGAATGGGGCCCCGCGGCCTGCACTGCTGACTGCCTTTCCCGAGATCGAAGCGGCCGCTGCTTCTTTGCTTGCCTCAGGCGAGTTCAAGGCATCCCCTGGCGAGGTCGCAGTGCTTCATGCGCCAGTGGGCATCAAGGCCGAACGGCTGCTGCTCGTCGGTCTGGGCAAGGCGAAGGATCTCTCCGCCGACGCGCTGCGCAAGGGAGCAGGAACCGCGGTCCGCGCCGCAAAGGCGCGCGCGATCCGTGACCTCGCCATTGCATTCCCCGATACTGCCACTGTCACGCCGCCCGTTCCTCAACTTGGTCCCGCGCTCGCCGCTCGCGCCATTGTCGAAGGCGCGGAGATCGCCGAGCCGGACTGGGACACCTACCGCAGCGACCGCCGAGATCGGGCCGTCGAGACACTGACGATCATCAGCGCAGACAAAGACAATGCAGCGCACACTGAAATCCAGCGCGGTTCCGACGAAGGGCGCATCATCGCCGCTGCGCAGAACTTCGCGCGCACGCTGGTGAACGAGCCGGGCAACGTCCTGACGCCTACAGTTCTCGGCGAACGTACCAAGGTCATGTGCGACGAGGCCGGCCTGAAGTGCCAGGTTTATTCGTCGGACAAGATTCAGGAACTCAAGATGGGCGCATTCTGGGCTGTCGCTAAAGGGTCCGCCGAGCCGCCCGCGTTGATCGTGA
Organism: Acidobacteriaceae bacterium; assembly: GCA_036511765.1. Taxonomy (GTDB): domain Bacteria; phylum Acidobacteriota; class Terriglobia; order Terriglobales; family Acidobacteriaceae; genus Edaphobacter. Next base: position 4,353 of record DATCBR010000109.1, read on the forward strand.
TGACCTACGAGCCTGCCACGCCGCCTGCAGCGGATACTCCCGTACTCGGCCTGGTCGGTAAGGGCATCACCTTTGACACCGGCGGCATCTCCATCAAGCCCGCGGAAGGCATGGAGAAGATGAAGTACGACATGGCCGGCGCGGCGGCAATGATCGGCGCAATGCATGCGATTGCGCGGCTGAAGCCTGCGGTGAAGGTGATCTCCGTGATCTGCTCGGCGGAGAACATGCCCGACGGCCGCGCCTACAAACCGGGTGATGTGGTCACTGCCATGTCCGGAAAGACCATCGAGGTGGTGAATACGGACGCGGAAGGGCGCCTTGTGCTGGCTGATGGACTGCACTACGCGAAGACGCTCGGTTGCACGCACCTGATCGACGCAGCGACGCTGACCGGCGCGATCTCAACAGCGCTGGGGCATCTGAACTTCGGCGTATTCTCGAACGACGATGCGACGTGTGAGCGCTTCATGGGTGGGCTTGCGATCTCCGGCGAAAAAGCCTGGCGCATGCCTTGCACGGACGACTATCGCGACCACATCAAGAGCGAGATTGCCGACATCATGAACACCGGCAAGAACCGCTACGGCGGCGCGATCTCCGGTGCGATGTTCCTGAAGGAGTTCGCGGGCGAGACGCCGTGGGTGCATCTGGACATCGCGGGAATGGCGTGGAACGAGGCGGCGAAGCCGTGGCTTGCATACGGGCCAAGCGGGGTCGCCGTGCGGTCGATCGTTGAGTGGGTGAGGAGCTTCGCGGCATAACTCATTTCGCGAAGACTCTACATCACCCGCGGCGATCCGATGCCGAGGTACGCAAGAGCGCGAACCATCTCCCGGCGGGCGACCGCGGCGGTGGCCAGCAGCAGCGCGCGGCGCGCGGGATCCTGCTCATTGAGGATGTGGTGGCGGTGGTAGAAGTTGTTGAACTGCTGCGCGAGCTGGAAGGCGTACCGCGCCAGATGCGCAGGCTCCGCGGTTGCAATGGCCTGTTCGATCACGGTGGTGAGACGCGAGGCGAGCAGCCACGTCTCCCAGAGGCTGGTGCCGTCTTCGCCCGCAAGCGCTGAGAGATCGAGGTCTGCGACGGGGGAGAGTGCGGCGGCTTCATCGACGCCGGCTTTGCGGAAGATGTTGGCCGCCCGGACGATGGCGTACTGGACGTAGGGGCCAGTCTCGCCCTCGAAGCTGAGCGCGTCGCGGAAGTCGAAGGCGATGACGGTGTTTCGCGTGAAGCGCAGCATGAAGTAGCGCAGCGCGCCGACGGCGATCTGCACGGCGATCTGCGCGCGCTCGGCATCGGCGAGCTCGGGATGGCGCGTGTCGACCTCGGCGCGGGCGGCAGCGGTGAGTTTGTCCAGGAGGTCATCGGCCTTGACGCCGAAGCCTTTGCGCCCGCTGACCTCGATGAAGGGGCGCGCCTTGTCCTCCTCGGTGAGCTGGTAGCCGAGGTCTTCGGCGCAGCGCGGCGTCATCGCGACCATTTCGTAGGAGAAGTGCGTGTACCGGTCGTACTCTTTCAAAAAACCCATGCCCTGCAAAGCGGTCTTGACATTGTTCTGCGGATCGTTCTGGCGCGAATCGATTACGTTGTAGATGGCGTCGGCGTGGCCGAAGCGCGGCGCAGCGGGATCGCTGGGACTGGAGGTGGAGATCCAGCAGGTGCGGGGCGCAGGTTGTCCGTTGTCAGCGGTCCGTTGTTCGTTGTACTGCCGAAACTTCGCGTAGCCGAAGTCCTTGCCGGGCAGCAGGCCGAACTTCCAGAGGTGGTAGGCGATGTCCTTGCCGACGTAGGTGACGGTTCCGTTGGAGCGGACGATGACCTTGGCGTCTTCATCCGGGCCGATGGCGTTGTCTGGGTCTTGTTTCTCCTCCCAGGTGCCCGAAGGCGAGGCACCTGGGGCACCCGACTCTGTCGCGGCTTCGTTGCCGGCCCGGCGCATGACCCAGCAGCCTTTGTTCTTGCCTTCGGTCTCAAGGTAGAGCACGCCGCGCTCGATCATCAGCGCGCGGGCGGCGTCCCAGAAGTGGAGCGAGAGTATCTCGCTCTCGCGGGGCAGGAAGTCGTACTCGATGGAGAGCCGCTCCATGGTCTCGAGATGGCGGCGCAGGACGGCGGTGGAGATGATCTCGGCGATCTGGGCGGTCTCTGATTCAGAGCCGCGGGCGTTGCCTCCATGCTCCAGCGCGTGCAGCGTGTCGAGGCGAATCTGCTTGCGGCGGGCTAGCTCCTGTGCGGGAGGCGGTGCGGCATCATCCGGTCCGGTGCCGGTGTACCACTGGCTGACGCGGGCGTAGAGGTCCCAGCAGTAGAAGTCGATGCGCTCGCCACGAGCGGCGAGGTCGGCCATGAGGGCACGTGTGGACGCGAGATCGCGGCCTTCGAGCTGGGTGAGGCCGACGACGACATCGGCGACCTGCACGCCGGTGTTGTCGATGTAGTTCTGCACGCCCACCTGGTAGCCGGACTTGTAGCTGTCCGGCCGCAGCAGGCGCTGGAAGGTGTCGCCGAGGATGGCATTGCGCAGATGACCGATGTGCGCGGCCTTGTTGGGATTGATGCTGGTGTGCTCGACCAGGCGGAAGCCTGGGCCACCGATGTCGGCGTGCTCATCGGCGGCGATGCGGCGGGCAACGGCGGCGCGATCAAGGCGGATGTTGAGGTAGCCTGCTCCCGCGACCTCAACGGAGGCGATGCCGGGCGCGGCCGCAAGGTCTGCATTCAGTTCGGCGGCCAGTTCGGTCGCGATGGCGCGCGGCGCCTTGCGCAGCTTCTTGGCCAGCTCGAACGCGATGGGCAGCGCCAGCTCGCCGAGTTCGATCCTGGGCGGCAGCTCGACCACGAGCTTTGGAGCGGCGGGATCGTGCGCAATCTGATACCTGGTCGCGAGGATCTCGCGGATGCGTCGCTCGAGCGCGAGCTGAATGGTTCGGTACATGCGTTCCTGTGCAGCGGAAGGGGTACCCCCCGGGTATTTTTACCTATGTAATACAAAACAAAAGGCGGTAATTGATTCTAAATGACTTGCATGCAAGCATCTTATTTTCAAGCACTTACACGCAAGACAAGGCTTTTCTTTTTGGCTTGAGTGTTCCTATTTCTATTGTAGCTTGCGGAGCGAAACTAAACTGCCAACTCTATCCTGTGGCGCATGAGAGAGATAAGGCATTTGGGGGCTTGACAGCGTTATGAGCTGCTTTACCGGTGAGTCACTGCCCCATCGTGAAATTCGTGATATTGATGGATGTCTCTGCCACCGGGTGGCCATCGACCTGCGCGGGAGCATAGGTAGAGTCCAGAAGCGCGGTGACGGCAGCCTCATCCAAGCCATACCCGAGGGGCTTGAGCAGCCACAAAGACTCCACCTTTCCGCTCGCAGACACCACGAACGCGCAGATGACGGTGCCTTGAGCGTGCGCTTGCCGCGCCTGAACCGAATAAAGCAGTTTCCCCATATGCAGCATCTTCGATCGACTGATTCTTGGCGAATCGTGCGACAGGCTTTTCCATGCGACGTCGTCGGAGTACTAGAACTGTCGCGAATGAAGCTCGACAGACAAGCTATTGGGGTCAGTAGGATTGAGGTGGTAAGGGAGAAAATCCTTGAACTGGACGGGGAGCGAATCCATTGCGGTCTTCAAGTCGGGAAAGAACAGCGCTTCCTGTAGTTTTGGGATGGCAGTGATTGGGTTAATGGAGCCAAGGTCAATGGTGAGCCATTCCGGCGTGCCTTCGGAAGTTCCCAGCTTGCCGCTCTTGCCATCCACCAGGAGAATGGAGCGTGTGCCCTGAATGGCCAGGGTTGTGCCCTTCAGTTTTACGGAACCCGGAGTGAAGACCGCGAGCGCGAAGAGCTTCGGTGGGTCCGCCACTAAGCCATCGTTGCCCCATTTGTATTTTGCAGTTTGATCCGCGCTGTAGCTGCGCAGAATAAATCTTTTACCGGTAAGCGCGTTCTCCAGGCCGGTGACTTCAAGCTGCGCCTGCGCACTGCTGATGGATAACAACACAACAGCCAGAGCAGCGAGGACGGATCCCGGAAGAGCTTTCGCGTGCATAGGCAGCTAAATCACTGGCTTGAAAGAGACCAGGATGGAGACGAAGACAAGGCCGAAGAGGATGACGAGCAGCGGCCACCATGTATCCAGCCAGAACTCTTTGTGGTGATGATGCGTCACGCTCATTACTTTCCTCCGGGTTGTCTGTCAGTCTTCCTTCGATCTTAATCGACGTCGCACGGTCGCGACAAATGCTTAACACAATGCGTACGGATAGCGGCACGGATCAAAATACGCCAGCCTGGTGGGAAGGAGGCGTCTTGCGAATGCATTATGCCACTCCGACCACTGCGGTCTGCGGGCTCATGGGGATGGGATGCATGGTCACATCGCGAAAGCCGGCGGACTCGTACATGGCTTTCAGCTCGTTGAAGGTGTAGGCATCGCCGGAGGGCGTGGTGCCCAGCATGGTCATGCTGAAGCCCGCGGCCAGCGGCGGGGTGACGCGGTCGTCGTTGGGCACAAACTCGAGCGTTGCGGCGCGGCCGCCGGACCTCATCGCCACGCGCACCTTCTTCAGCAGGCCGATGCACGTTGGCGGATCGAAGTGGTGCAGGAAGTTGGTGAGCAGCACGATGTCATACGGACCACCGTAATCCACATCGAACGCTGAGCCGGGCAGCTTGGTGAAGCGCGCGGCGACGCCGGCCTTCTGCGCGTTGCGTTCGGCCACTGCCAGCACGGCAGCCCAGTCGAGCGCGGTGATCTGCGCCTGCGGGTTCTGCTGGGCAATCGCGATTCCGAAGAGACCGTGACCGGCGGCGATGTCCAGCACGCTGACGGGGGCGCTGCTGCCGGCGAGTGCGATGGTGGCGAGACCCGGCGCGGCGCCCGCCGCCATCGGGGCCATCGACTCGGCGAACTCAACCCAGACGGGATTGTCGGGCTCGACCGTGCCATCGCCCGCGAGCGAGGTGTGGCCGCTGCGCACAATGTCGGCGAGGCTGTTGTACGGCTCGATGATGGAGGGATTGCCGAGGAAGCGCGCCATGGAGGCGATGGATGCAGGCGAGCGCGAGTCAAGAAATGTGGCGCTAGTGGGGGTGTGTTTGTAGTGGCCGTCGCTTTTGATGAGGATGCCGTTGATGACCAGGAAATCGCAAAGGATGCGGACGCCGCGCTCTGACGCCGAACAGTGTTTTGCGATGGACGCCACATCGCCGGGGCCTTCGCCCACCGCGCGGAAGAGATCCAGCTCCACCGCGGCGCGCAGGGCGGCGGTGCGCTGATAGGCCAGGAGCATGTCAAAGACGGTTGCGGGGTTGGGCGGGGCTTCCATTGCTTGCATGTCTTTTCTCCTGCAACTGCGGATTGAATTCTGGGGACGAACGAAAGGCTACCACGCCCAGGTGAAATCGCGCGCGCGGCGGGCAATACACTAAGCTGGTGCCATGCGTCTTACTCCGGTCTTTCTGCTGTCAGCGACCAACGTTGCGCACTTCCCTGCCGAGTCGCGCACGTTCAACGCGCCGGAGATTGCGTTTCTGGGGCGGTCCAATGTGGGCAAATCGTCGCTGCTGAACGCGCTGGTGGGCGAGAAGGTCGCGCATACGTCATCGACACCCGGACGCACGCGGGCGATCAACTTCTTTGCGCTGCATGAGGGCGTGGGCGAGAAGAAGAAGGTGAGGCCGGAGCTGATCTTCGCCGACCTGCCGGGATACGGTTACGCGAAGATCTCGAAGTCGGTAGCCGCCGAGTGGCCGAGCTTTATCGAGCCCTATCTGGCAGAGCGCGAGACGCTGGCGCTGGCGGTATGCCTGGTGGACACGAACATTCCGCCGCAGCAGAGCGACCGGACGTTGATCGACTACTTCCGGCAGACGCAGAGGCCGTTTCTGGTGGTTGGGACGAAGGCCGACCGGCTCTCGAACTCCGCGCTGCAGAAGAGCGTTGCGGCGCTGAAGCGCGAGCATGAGGTGGATGAGGTGCTGCCGGTCTCAACTAAGACCAGCGCGGGGATCAAAGCGCTGTGGGGGCGGCTGATGGAAGTAGCACAGGTGTAAAGCTTAGCGCGGAGCGGGCGTCAGTCCCTGCGCGGCGAGTGCGGAGAGCTCTGAGTGCGCGAGCCATATCCAGCGGCCGCCGCTGCGCGCCTCGCGCAGAAACTGCGGCGCGCGCTGCAGCCAGCGACGGCGGAGTAAGTCGTCCGGTGGGACCGCGGCCAGCAGGGCGGCGTCGATCTCACGCAGAGCGGATGCATCTTTGGCGGCGAAGAAGTGTTCGTCAAAGACACAGTGAATTTGGGCGGGCGGGAGTTGCTGAAGGGTTTGGGGCGCGAGCCGCAGATCGGGCACGATGCCGCGTTCGCCGATCTCGGCGAGGGTCGCGGCAACATCTGCAATCAGGCCGACGCTGAGCGGCCGTTTCCGGCGAACCTCATTCTTGAGCGCGCGGAGCGCTTCGTCGAGCGAGTTGACGACGAAGTCGAGGTAGCCGGCGCGCTGGGCGGATTTCATTGCGGCAGCGTCAGAGTCGAGCGCGAGGGTTGTGCCGCCGGCGATGCTGATGGCGGGCGGCGCGCCTGTCTGCGTGCAACCCGCACCGCTTAGCAGCACGAGCTGGCCGCCCCAGTCCGCGCGCTGATGGGTGAGCCAGCGGTAGAGCCGCATGGTGTCGAGTTGGAGGTCGCGGGGCATTCGCTTCGTGCCGGTCTTAAGCCGCAATGTCGATCGCGAGCGATCGACATTGCGGGAACTTCCTTTGCTGCTGCTGTCGGCATCCTTCGACTTCGCTCAGGACAGGCTCTGAAGCCGTGCCCTTAACAAAACATCGAGCATTCATCCTTTTTGCCGGCCTGCCGATGCGCACTTAGTCGCCGTAGTAGTCGAGGCCGAGGTGAGTGATGAGGTCCTCACCCATGATGTGGCGCAGCGTGTTCTTCAGCTTCATCGACTGGATGAAGAGATCGTGTTCCGGGTAGACACCCTTGGCGGAGTCCGGCGCCTTGAAGTAGAAGCTCAGCCACTCCTGGATGCCAAGGCCACGCAGGCTCGGTGTGCGGGCAGCGAGGTCCATGAAGAGGCAGAGGTCGAGCGCGAGCGGAGCGGCAAGGATGGAGTCGCGGCAGAGGAAATCGACCTTGAGCTGCATGGGATAGCCAAGCCAGCCGAAGATGTCGATGTTGTCCCAACCCTCTTTGTTATCACCGCGAGGTGGGTAATAGTTAATGCGGACTTTGTGGTAAATATCGCGGTAGAGATCGGGATAAAGATCGGGCTGCAGAATGATGTCCAGCAGGCCGAGCTTCGACTCTTCCTTGGTCTTGAACGACTCGGGATCGTCGAGCACTTCGCCGTCTCGGTTGCCGAGGATGTTGGTGGAATACCAGCCGGCGACGCCCAGCATGCGCGTCTTGAACATAGGCGCCAGCACGCTCTTGATCATCGTCTGACCGGTCTTGAAGTCCTTGCCGCAGATGGGCGCGTTCATCTTGCGCGAGAGCTCGTTCAGCGCGGGGATGTCGACGGTGAGGTTGGGCGCGCCGTTGATGAACGGGATGCCCTCCTTCAGCGCCGCCCAGGCGTACATCTGCGAGGGCGCGATGCCGGGATCGTTCTCCGTGAGGCCGCGCTCGAAGGACTCAAGGGACTGGTGCACGGCAGACTCTTCGAGGAAGATCTCGGTCGAGCCGGTCCAGATCAGCACTTGGCGGTCGGTCTTCGACTTGAACTCGGCGATGTCGTTGCGGATCTGGTTGGCGAGGTCGCACTTGTTCTTGCCGGTCTTGGCCTTCTTCGCGGTCAGGCGCTTGACGTAGTGCTGGTCGAAGACCGCGGGCATCGGCTCGATGGATTCGAGAAAGGGGCGAATCTGTTCCAACTGGTCGCGGTCCAGCACCTGCGCGGTGCGCGCGGCCTCATACAGGTTGCCGCCGAAGATGTCCCAGCCGGTGAAGACCAGGTCGCCGAGCGGGGCCAGCGGCACGAAGTCCTTGATCAGCGGAGTGTTGTTGTCCGTGCGCTTGCCCAGGCGGATGGTGCCCATCTGCGTGAGTGAGCCGATGGGTTTGGCGAGCCCCTGGCGAATGGCTTCGATGCCGGCGATGAGTGTGGTGGAGACCGCTCCCATTCCGGCGGTCATGATTCCGAGCTTCCCTTTTGCTGGCTGGATCGTGGCCGCGCCCTGCTGTGCGGCAGACTGGTTCGACATTCCTTACTACCCTTCTATGCGTTAGGTGCAGCCGGTTGCTGTTTGGATCACGTTGCTGTTTGGATCACAAGGATGCGCTGGTTGTTGTGGCCGAAACTTCAGTATAGTCCTCGGCTGAGGCGTTGGCCGTGCGCTCCAGCCAGTAGTCGAAGCCATCGCAGATGGCCATCAGGGCGGCCTGGTTCAGGTCGCCGGAGACGCCGGCGGCGGTCCAGGGTTTGTGGCCTTCGGCATGGAAGCTGACGGTGACGCGGACATGCGCGGCGGTGTCATGCGCGGTGACGTCGAGCGCGGTGACGCTGAAGGTGTCCAGCCGCATCTCGATGAGTGTGGGGTACCACTTCTCGAGCTCCTGGCGCATGGCGCGCGAGAGCGCGTCGACCGGCCCCTCCCCTTCTGCCCGGCTGGTGACGAGATGAGATGCGCCGATTGCCAGGTTCATCGCAGCCTGTACGTACCGGCTGCCGGAGAGGTCGGACTCGTCGACGATGCGCCACGTCTTTACCGCGAAGCGGTTAGGCAGCGTGCCGAGCACACGCATGCAGGCAAGGCGGAAGGAGACCTCGCTGGCGGTAAAGCCGCCGCCGTCGATCATGGCCTGGTTGGTGTCCATCAGCGTCTGCGCCTGCGTGGCATTGAGCGGTGTGCCAACGGTCTCCGACAACAGAATAATGTTCGCCCGGCCGGACTGCGCGTTCACGCCGATCACCGGAGTCGCGCCCACGCGCGCCGGGTCCGCCCATAGATACGCGCCTGGGTTCTTGCGTTCGCTCGAACCGTGCATCCCTGCCCACGTGGCAAATGCTCCGGGGCCAACCACCGGCGCGCCGTGCGGAGGCTCCAGCCCGAACGCCGAATAGGTGGATTGCGCTAGGCCGGTGAGTCCGGCAAGCGCGTGAGCCGAGACAAACTCCGCCTCGCCGCGCAACTGCATGGAGCCGATAACAGTTGTCAGGTTGACATTGCCGCAGCGCTCGCCTGTGCCCACCAGCGTTCCCTGCACCTGTGCCGCTCCGGCAAGGATAGCCGCGCGCGAGTTGGCCACGCCAAGCCCGCGGTCGGTATGGCCGTGGAATCCGAACTTGGCATTGGGGTGAGCCGCGCCGAACTCGCGAAAGAGCTCTCCAACCTCTTCCGGCGATGCGCCACCATTGGTATCGCAGATCACCAACCGGCTGACCTTTTGTTCGACAGATTGCGCGATGAGCTGCTGCAGATACTCGCGCGACCGCGCCGCATCGTTATCAGCCTCGCCGTTCTCGCGCCGACCGCACCAGGCGTCCATCGCATGTTCCAAGTCGAGGAAGACATCGAGGCCATTCTGTTGCAGGTAGTCGACGGTCTCGCGCGCCATGCGCAGGTTCTCTTCCGGCGGAACGCCCAGCGAGTTCGCCACATCCAGCAGCCGCGACTTGACGACGACGACCGCAACCGGGACACGCTCTTTGTGCCGCAGCATGAACTGCACATCAGGCCAGTCGGCGACATTCACGCCGCGTCCGCGACTGCGTCCGAAGAGCGCAAGCTGCATCGCGCCGGTATCGACGTTCTCGAGAGCCGCGGTCAGATCGTTGACGAACTGGTTGGCGCCGGCAAAGCCAATCTCCGCGAAGTGCACGCCGAACTCGCCCATGCGTTGCAGCAAGGCCACGGCGTTGGGCACGGAGATTTCGAGGTTGGGCTGCTGCAGTCCGTCGCGCAGACTGGTATCGAACAGCTCAACACGCACTGGGGCCTTCGCTGCCATAGGTCGATCTCATTATTGTATGGCGTGAGGGCGTCGCAACGCACCTGGGCCGTGCGCAAACCTAAAGCCTGCTGGGGATTCAGCAAGCCGCGGACTACGCCGCATCCGTGCGGATGCGGTTCTTCCAGTGCGAGACCACAAACCAGACAAAGCCGACCACGATCACCGCCTCCACCGCCAGGTGGAAGCGATGGAAGATGGCCTGGAAGCGCGGGTCGCTGTTCCACGAGGCGCCGAGCCGCATCCCGGCATAGGCCAGCGCGTAGCACCACGGCCATGAGCCGATGAACGTATAGATATGGAAGCGGGCCTGGTTCATCTTGGCCACACCGGCGGGGAAGGCGATGAACGTTCGCACGATGGGCATCATGCGGCCGATCAGCACCGCGATCGACCCATAGCGCGAGAAGAAGTGGTCGACGTGGTCCAGATCGCGGCGGCTGAGCAGCAGCCAGCTTCCGTACCGCTCCACCATGGGGCGTCCGCCCTTTGCGCCCACCCAGTATGCAGGGATGGAGCCGAGGTTGCACGCGAACGCTGCAACCGTCGCCAGCAGGACCAGCTGCGCCTGCGAGTGCGCCAGCGCATAGCCGGCCAGCGGCATAATGACCTCGGACGGGATGGGAATGCAGGCCGACTCGATCGCCATCAGGATGATGACAGCCGCGTAGCCGCCACTCGCGATCAGGCCCACCAGAAGAGAAACAATTTTCTCAGACATGCAGGTTGAGTATATCCGCGGTGTGGAAAATTCAGATGTTCCGGCGGTCGCGGGTCCGCGGGCGGCTGGCTACCTGCTGCTCCAAAGTTCCTGCCTGATACCTAACTTCGGCAATCACAGTGGCTTACCCAAAGCGGAACTGTTGGCGTGCAGCGCAACATTCTGTGACCAAAGATTGATGGTCGCGGCGGAGTTGTACGGGTCTAATGAAAAGGGTGGCACGAAAGTTGCAGCCTCTGTTCCTGCGGCTGCATCTACACAATTGGATCCTGTAAAGCTTGATTGTTTTCCATGGCTCCGCATCCAAGAAGAAGTAAGGGGACAAAGAGATGGAAACGGCAGTATTGCACCTCTGCGGTCTTTGGTTCTGGCTGACGCGCAGGTTTCGCATGGACTCGTATCGTGAGGCCTCTGAAACCTTGAAGGACGCGCGCGCCTACCTGGCACACGACTTTGCGGCCCGCGCCTCCACGCGCGACCGGGGCAGTCTGTTGCCGGACCAGATTGAAGCGCTGGCGCTGCTGGAGCGGCACGGCAGGTTCGCCGCGCGCACTGTGGATCGGCTTGAGTCGCTCAGCGAGTGCTGCCGCTTCGTCATCGAGGAGTTGACCGGCGCGCCGGCAAGTCCCACTGCGATCGCCCTGCCTTCGCGCGAGGTGTCCACGCCCGTAGCCGTGCGCATAGCGCTAACCGCCCTGGTGCCGGACACGCGCAGCGGTGGTGCGCGTCTGGCTTTGCCTACGCGCAGCGCAGCCGCCGAGGCGATGGAGTTGCAGGAAGCCGCATAGGGAGTCTACGCGCGGCAATCTGCACCCGTGCTACTGCGCGCCCAGCTCCAGCACCTGGATGGAATAGCCCGGAATGGTTCGTGTAAAGGTCTTCGCCGCCTTCACGGAACTCTCCACCGGGACCACGCGCTTCGGATCGGTGATGGTGTTGGTCGCAGCCGTCGTCGCGGCGCTCAGCGAGACCAGCTTCGCGGACGCCTTCACGTTCTTTGCGCCGTCCAGCGTGATCTTCACGTCCTGCGGCTCGGATGAGGCATTCACCAGCTTCAGGTAGACCATGCCCTTCGCCGCATCGCGCGTCACGGTGTAGAAGAAGCGGTCTCCCACGCCTGTAAGGTCGGACGCCACCGTCTCCGTGCCGACGTGGTTGGCGAAGAGCACCTGAGCGTAGTAGCTCGGGCTGCCGTAGGCGGAGTTGGCGTCGTAGCCGATCAGGTCCGACTGCCACTGCATCCCGCCCGGATTGACATTGACCACCAGCGGCGCATAGCTGTTCATCATGATGATGTCGCTATTGCGCTCCATGCCGGTCATCCATGCGGCATCGCCCAGCGCAGCGCCCATGTTCGGCGTGGGATTGCCCTCGCGCGTCGCCCACTCACCGACAAAGATCTTCGGGCCGTTGCGGTCGGTCTTGTCGTAGTGGTGCGTGTCGGCGAAGAACTGTTCGGCGCGGCGGTAGTAATGGTCGTCCAGGACGTCGATCACATGGCCCTTTACGGCAGTGGTCGCGATGATCTGCAGCTGCGGATACTTTGCTTTGATCGCGTCATAGAACTGCGCATAGCGACCGTCGTAGCTCTTGGAGCGGTCGAAGAAGTCCTCGTTACCCACCTCGACATAGGTAAGCGCGAACGGCGCCGGATGACCGTCCTTCGCGCGCTCCGCGCCCCACTTTGTGGATGCGTCGCCGGTCAGGTATTCAATCTCATCCAGCGCGTCCTGCACATACGGCTCCAGGTCCTTGCCCGGATTCACGTGCTCCTGCTGCAGGCTGTAGCCCGCATACACCGCCAGCACCGGCTGCATCTTCAGGTCCTCGCACCACATCAGGAACTCGAGCAGGCCGAAGCCATCCGACGAACGGTACCCCCAGGGACTGCGATGGCCGGGCCGGTCCACCAGCGGGCCGATGGTCTTCTTCCAGTCGTAGCGGTCCGCGATGCGGTTGCCTTCGAGATAATTTCCGCCGGGCAGGCGCAGGAACTGCGGATGCATCGCGGCCATCAACTCCATCAGGTCGGCGCGGTCGCCGTTGGGAGTGTTCTTGTACGTCGGCGGAAAGATGGAGAGCAGTTGCAGCCAGACCGTGCCGGGATGGTCGAAGCTGACGACGATCTGGTTGTTCGCCGTGGGGGGAACGTCCGCGCCGGTCTTCAGCGTGAAGCTGTACTGCTTCCAGTCCGCGCTCAATGCCGGCGCGGTATAGCTGGCCAGCACCTTGCCGGAGTCATTCGCAATCAGGCTCACGCGCAGATGACCAGCCATCGCCGGTGCGTCCGCCTTCGCATAGACCGAGCCGGTATAAGTGGTATTCGCGCGCAGCGGAACGCCCCACCAGCCGCGGTTGCGCACGCCGAAGGTGTTCTTGGCATCCGCCTGCGTCACCGTGATCTTCGCGCTGGCGGGCAGGGCGGCGCTGGGTCCTGTGGCCGCGTCGTGGGTAAACTGGCCGCGGCCGGTGCCCTGTTCCACGGGAACCCAGTTCTCCGTGTCGTCGGCCTTCGCCATGAAGTTGCGGTCCTGCACCAGCTCGCCATAGAGCCCGCCTTCAAAGGCGTAGTTGATCTCCTCGGTCATCAGGCCGTAGAGCATCGGGCTGACCTTGGCAACGGGCTTGTCGACGTTGATGGTCAACGACGCAACTGCCTGCGGCTGCGGGGACGCTGAGGCGGGAGACTGCTGCGCAACCGCCACAACCATCGCAATGAGAGAGACGGCAAATCCCGCAACGGCATAGCACTTCATATGTTTGAGCATTTGGAAATTTCCTCGCAGAAAAACGATACACGATTCGCAGCAATCGTTTACTCGCCGGGGTTATGGCAAACCGCCACCCAAGTCCAGGTTGCCAAGAAGCGGGCTGAGAAGACCTCGGAATCGCACCGTCAATAGTTATACGGCTGATCGCCTGACGCCGCAGGGGTTTGCGTAGGGGGCTGGGGAGGACGCTCTGCACCCTCAAACGAGCAGTCTTCGAGCATCACCGTTCCGACAACGTAGCGAACTTCAGGGCAACGGACGGCCACGCTCTGACCTATATATAGACCGGCTGCAACACCTTCATTGCCTTCGCGCAGTTTTGCGTCCACGCCTAAAAGACTGCCGGAGAAATACGCGTCGTCGTAAATTCTTATGTGGACGGCACCGAAAGCGTCCTTATCAATACTTTTGACCAGGCCGAACACGCGCAATATTTTGTGCGCGTATTTTTCATCGGCTGCGACTTCATTTGCCTGGTAGGCAGCGTTGAGTGCAGGTGCCGACACGCGCAAGGTTTCGATTGCAGGCGCAGTCGCTGATTGATTAGCAGTCGCTGATTGATTATTTGCCGCCTGAAAGGAGCTAGAGAAGCCTTTCACGAAGCCGTTTATGAATCCCGTTCCGAAGAAGACACACCACAAGGCGAAGAGAACGCCCAAGCATCCGAAAAATGCTTTGCCGAATGCAGAGCCACTGCTTCTCTTTTCATAGATGACTACATGCTCTACCGATGATGTTCTGGTATAGTTCTTTAGTGGCTGCTGAACCTCTCCTTCATCGGGCCTGTTCCAACCACCGGCAGGCGTTATCGACATTGGTTTCTCCCAAGTTAAGGCAGGCCCGGAACTTGCACTGTTCAGGTTAGCTGGACTTTGAATGCATGACAAACACTATCTGCGTCAGGATGTCCACACAGTTCCATATCTTTACCTACAGCTAGTTCCCTCTAAGTGGCGTCGCCACAAACTCCTCGTTCATCCACGCACGGAAGGCGTCGTAGCTTTGCGGGCGGCCGAGGAAATCCCGCACCAGGTCATTGGCCGACTTGGACCCACCCGGCTCCATCACCATCCTGCGATAGCGCATCGCCGCCGGCCCATCCAGCAGATTGTCCTTGTCGAACTGGTTGAAGAAGTCCAGCGCAATCACCTTGCTCAGCGAATAGGTGTAGTAGTTCGACGAGTAGCCCATCAGGTGCGTGAAGGTCGCGTAGCCGCGGTTGCCGTCCACCCACGTCCACGGTCCGCCGTTGATGGACGCCGCCTTCCACATCGCGTCGATGTCCACCTTCTCCGGGGCGCGGTCGTGGACTTCCAGTGCATAGGTCGCCAGCGCGATCTGCCGCTCATATCCGATGCCGCGCCCGAAGGCATCCGCGCGCAGCATCTTCGCGAACAGATCATCGGGGATCGCCGCGCCGGTCTGGTAGTGCTTCGCGAAGCCGTCGACGATGCGCTTCGAGCGGAAGAACTCCTCCAGCATCTGCGACGGCGCCTCGACAAAGTCCCACTCAATGTTGAACGATGACGCGCCCGCCCACTGCTGGTGCGAGCCCAACACCGCATGCATCATGTGGCCGAACTCATGGAAGAATGTCACCACATCGGAGTACTGCATCAGGCCCGGATCATTGGCATCGCTGCCGCCGGCGAAGTTGCCGTTCAGCCGCGCCTCGGGAAGCTGGCGATCGCTGACACCCGTGACCATG
>DATCBR010000110.1:0-3693 GCA_036511765.1 Acidobacteriaceae bacterium
GGAAGGCCAGCAGCCAGATCGCCGCGGCCAGGAGCGGGTTGGCCCAGCGGGTGGCATAGATGGCCAGAAGAAAGAAGAAGACGGAGAGCGCATCGACGCGGCCAATGTCATACCAGCCGAGGCAGAAGTCGTAGAGCGAGGCGAAGAGACCGACCGCAAGCAGGGCGGCGGCAAAGCGGCGCGTCTCGCGGTAGACAAACAGGTAGATGGTGGCGAAGGTGCCGAGGGTGGAGAGAATGGAGATCAGGCGCAGTGTGCTGTAGTCCAGGCCGGTGATGTGGGAGAGCGCGGCGGAGAGGTAGAAGTAGAGCGGAGCATAGAGGAATGGGACCCACTCCAGCGTGGGCGCGGAGTAGAGAGGATATCCCTGGCGAATGCGCCAGACGCTGGTCATCACGCCGCTCTCCATGCGGTCCAGCTCAAAGGGATAGTGCAGGCGGCGCAGGGCGACGAAGAGAAAGAGCAGGACGAAGAACGCGGAGAGGACGCAGGCCAGAGCGCGCAGACCTCGCTCCATCCGTGCGGGATCCGGAGCGAAGCGCGTGACGACCGGGACCGGCCGCTCCGCCTCGGAGTCAGGGACGGCGCGGGAATCCATCGGCGGCTGCTGTCGAAGAGTGCCGGTGACTGTATCTGCCATTGCCTTCAGCATAGCCGTTCGCTGCTGGCTCCGTGCTGTGACGATTGTCCGCGGCGCGTTCCGCAGGCGAATGGTGCAGAGGTCCGGACCTACTGGAGCGCGTGGCGCGGGCGCGCCCTGGGTTTCGGGCGGCATGCTATGGTTGAACTTAATCCTCCGGAGATAGCTTCTGTCTCAGATTCAGAGCTCAGAACAGGAACTGCCGCAGGTCGCTGTGACCAACCGCGACCATGTGTTCCGCGATGCGCTTCAGCTGCACTCGATCCCTGGGCTGGATGCAATGCGTGCGGTTGCCGTCACTATGGTGGTGCTCTTTCACCAGGGGCTCCCGGTTTCCGGATCGCTCGGAGTGATGATTTTCTTTGTTCTAAGCGGCTTCCTGATCACAGGGATGCTTCTGCGAGAGCATAGCCGCTCCGGGACCATATCACTTCGACAGTTTTATAGGCGCCGCGCATACCGTATCTTTCCAACGTTCTACGTTTGCTGGGCTGTGACGATCGGTCTGCTTGTGTTACAGCACCGTCCATTTCATTGGGCACAGGCGGCGGCCTCGTTTTTTTATCTCTCTGATTACGCCCGCGCGTTCCTTCCCGCCGCTCAACAGGTGACATTTCCGATGGGAATCAGTTGGTCGCTAGCCATCGAAGAGCAGTTCTACTTGCTTTGGCCACTGATGCTGTTGCTCGTTCTTTCCCGAAAAGGACGCGGCACGACTTGGGTAGGTATGGGGATAATCGCGATTTGGTGTTGGCGCGCTCTTTTGCTATCCGTGCTTCATGGGTCCTGGGACTATGCCTACAACGCATTCGATACGCGGGCGGACGCGCTGCTGATTGGAGGGTGGCTGGCATTCGCATTGAGAGAGAGACGGATTCCGTGGGCCATTCCCTTGTTGGTTCGCTCGCAATGGCTTGTATTGCCGTCGGTCGCTGCTCTTGTAGTTGCGAGCTATATGGATATACATGGAAGTGCGCGGCTGTGGCCGCAATTGCTCATCTTCACGCTGGAGCCGGTGCTGGCAGCAATTGTTCTGGTGCAATGGGTGTTCTGGGGTTCCATTGGTTGGAGGTTTCTGGAATTCGGCGGGGTCAAGTGGATCGCGAGACTTTCCTACGCAATCTATCTTTACCACCCCATAGTTTTGGGTGTGCAGCGTTACATTCATGTACCGCACGGGCAGCGCCTCTTGGCGATCCCGCTCATCCTAACTGTTGCATGCGCGTCGTATTACTGTATCGAACGGCCTTTCATGCGGAAACGCGATCATGGCAGGAACAAGAGCGTACTGATGGACGACGGCCTGCATCGAGCGCAATCCAACTGAATCAGTCAGGCTGGCGACGGCGAATCGCATGACCAATGAGGACTGCGGCCGGCAAAGTCGTCGTCGCCGCATGGCTGCGCTTAGCGGTCGGCAGTCAGCAGTGGTACTCTGGCGCGGCACCCGCGCAGACGTGCCGCCAATCTTGCCGGCCAGTCCGGGTCCATGCAGGGACGTTCGATCAGAATGAAGAGTGGCAGGCATACAGCCATAACGGCAGCGATTTTAATGGCCCCCTCAATCAGGAAGAGTTCGGGATAGCTCGCCGCCGCAAGTGCAGGGATGCCATGGAGCATCCGGTTTGCCACGGTCAACACAGGCGCGTGCCAAAGGTAGATGGTGTAGCACATGCCGCCGGTGAGCGCGACGGCCGGCGTGCGCAGGATGCGAGAAGTGATTGCGCCGCGCAGGCCCGCAAGGCAGAGCAGCAGCGCCAGTGCGGGCAGCCAGAGGGATGCGAGCCGTTCCGGCAGGAGGAAGAAGGCTGGCCATCCGGCGAGTGCTGCGACGTCCCAGGAAAACTTGCGCAGCGGTAGAAGGGTCCTGTCATTGGGGCCGGTCAGATAGAGATCGGCGAGTAGCAGGCCGGCGAGGAAGTATTGCAGGTCGCCTGCAAGGGTGAACTTCGAGAGGTCGAAGACGAGTTGAAGGGTGGCTGACGTGGCCATGACCGCGATGAGGACGGCGCGTCGAGCAAAGGTGCCGCGGAGAGCAAAGACGGTTGCAAGCAGAGGAGCAAGCAGGTAGAACTGCACCTCGACCTCAAGGCTCCAGGCGACGGAGTTGATGGTGCTGGGTGTGCGAAAGAGCGCGTAGTGCAGATAGCCGGCGCTGGCGAAGAGGTGCGGCAGCAGAGTGCGCCACGTCTGGTGGTCCAAAATCGCAGCGCCAATCGCGACCAAAGCAAGGTTCAAGAGATATGGCGGCTCCAGGCGAGTCACGCGGCGCAGAAAGTATCGGCGCAGGGAGGGACGAGGCGTGCCGGACCGATAACTCCGCGCGAAGGGAAGCGACAGAATGAAGCCGCTGAGGACGAAGAAGAGCGGCACGCCGCGATTGCCAAAGTCAGCCGCGCGCACGAACCAGGTTTGCGGAATGGCCAGCGCGTAGTGGCGCTCCAACTGGCCCTGCATATGGAAGAGCAGGACGGCCCCGATGGCGATAAATCGCAGACCGTCGATCTCGGGCAGCCAGCGGCCGGTGGTGGTCCTGCGGCGGAGAAAGATCGTCCAGGATGCAGCTCTGCGTGTGGACATGAGTTTGTGACCAGCTCAGGGTGGTGCGTCACTCGGCTAAGAGTATAGCGGCGGCCCTGCGGCTTGGCGAGAACGACCCCGGTACACTGGAGGACGGCGGCGATTGCGGTTTCACAAAAGATGCGGGAGCGACGAAGAGCGTGAGCAAGCCGGACATGTGCGTTTCCATCGCAGGAGTAGCGCTGCGCTCGCCGGTTATCGCGGCCAGCGGTACCTTCGGCTATGGCGTTGAGTTCGAAGAGATCGTCTCGCTCGATAAGATTGGCGCGTTTGTGACCAAGGGCCTCTCGCGCGAGGCGATGGCAGGTAATGCGAGTCCTCGGGTGATTGAGACGCCTGCCGGGATGATGAACTCCATCGGACTGCAGAACATCGGGGTGCGGGCGTTTGTGGCGGAGAAGCTGCCGCGGCTGCAGAAGATAAAGGGCGCAGTGGTGATCGCGAATGTCTTCGGCTACACGATGGACGACTGC
>DATCBR010000111.1:0-4756 GCA_036511765.1 Acidobacteriaceae bacterium
GTATGCGGTCTTCGGGCATCGCCACACGGGCGAGATGCTGGAGCAGCTTGGGTTGACCGGCGAGCAGATCCAGTTCACGCCGCACCTGCTGCCGATCCCGCGCGGAATTCTTTCGACGATCTATGTGCGGCTCGCACAGAAGACGGAGCCGGAGCAGATCGAAGCATGCCTGCGCTCGTTCTATGCGACCAGCCCCATGGTGCGTGTGCACAAGACGCCGAACCTTCCGCAGATCCAACATGTGGTGCGCACCAATTATTGCGATCTGGGCTTTGAGCTGGCGAAGGACAAGAAGAGGCTGGTGCTGGTGAGCTGCCTCGACAATTTGCTGAAAGGCGCATCGGGGCAGGCAGTGCAGAACATGAACGTGATGTGCGGCTGGGATGAAGCGGAGGGCCTGAAGTGAGATACGTAGTCAAGCTCGGTGGCGCCTCCATTGAAGACAAGGCCCTGCTGCACGCGTGCGGCAAGGCGATTGCGGAGCTGGTGCGCGACGGCAACCAGGTTGCGCTGGTGCATGGCGGCGGCAAGCAGTTGACGCAGACGCTGAAGCTGATGGGCAAGGAGAGCCAGTTCATCAGTGGGCTGCGCGTGACGGACGCCGAGACGCGCGATGCGGCGCTGATGGTGCTGGCCGGCCGAGTGAACAAATCGCTGGTGGCGGCGCTGCGCACGCATGGCATCTCTGCGATGGGTCTGGCGGGCGGCGATGGCAACGTCTTCCGCGCGCGCAAGAAGAAGACCGTGCCGGACCTCGGCTTTGTGGGCGAGATTGCCGCGACCGATCCGCTGTGGCTCGAAGCCATCTGGAAGATGGATGCGGTGCCGGTGATCTCGTCGATCGCGCTCGGCTTCGACGGCGAGTATTACAACATCAACGCGGACGAGATGGCCGCGGCCTGCGCCATCTGCACCAAGGCGGATGCGCTTGTATTCCTGACGGACGTGCCGGGCGTGAAGGGCGCGGACGGCCAGGTAATGCGGTGGCTCTCGCTGAAGCAGGTGCCGGAGCTGGAGCGGCAGGCGGTCGTCTCCGGCGGTATGCTGCCGAAGTTGAACGCATGCCGCGAGGCTCTGATGAGCGGCGTGAAGCGGGTGAGGATATTGCCGGCAGAGGCGGCGCATCTGCTGCCGGACCTGATCGCAACGAAGGTGCATGACGGAACTGAGGTGATGGTGGCATGACGAAGCTGGAGGCAATTCAGGCCGCGGAAAAGAAGCTGCTGCTGCAGACCTATGACCGCAATCCACTGCTGCTGACGGGCGGCAAAGGCGTGCATGTATACGACGAGAGCGGCGTCGTGTATCTCGACCTGCTGAGCGGCATTGGCGTGGTGGCGCTGGGTTACGGACACCCTGCGGTCGAGAAAGCGATCATCGAGCAGGCGAAGAAGCTGGTGCACGTCTCCAACCTCTTCTACCACGAGCACACCGCCGAGCTGGCGATGCGGCTGACGGAGATGAGCGGACTGGACCGCGTCTTCTTCTGCAACTCCGGCACCGAGGCATGGGAGGCGGCGCTGAAGCTGGCGCGCGCGCATGCCGGCCTTCTGCGCGCTGAGGGCAAGACGATCGGGACGAAGTTCCTCGCGCTGGAACACAGCTTCCACGGGCGGACGATTGGCGCTGTCTCGACCACGCACAAGGAGAAGTATCGCGAGCCGTTTGGTCCGGTGATGCCGGATGTGGAGTTCGTGCGCTTCGACGATGTGGCTGACCTGCGGACGAAGTTCTCCAACGAGGTCTGCGGTATCTGCATGGAGGTCATCCAGGGCGAGGGTGGCGTGCGTCCGGTGTCGAAGGAATTTCTTGCTGCCGCGCGCGAGCTGTGCGACTCGACCGGCGCGCTGCTGCTTGCGGATGAGATCCAGTCCGGGATGGGGCGCACGGGCGAATGGTTCGCGTACCAGCATTACGGCATCCAACCGGACATCACCACACTGGCCAAGCCGATTGCGAATGGCCTGCCCATGGGGGCGATGCTCTGCACCGACGAGGCAGCACGGGCCATCTCGCCGGGCATGCACGGGACAACGTTCGGGGGCGGACCGCTGGCGTGTGCGGTGGCTATCGCGGTGATCGACACGATGAAGCAGCAGAAGCTGCTGGCGCATGTGCGCGAGGTGGGCAGCTACTTTAAGCAGCAGTTGGAAGGCCTGCGCAAGAAGCACGACAGCATCGTCGAGGTGCGCGGGCTGGGGCTGATGCTGGGTATCGAGCTTGATTCAGCAGAGCTGGCCAAGCGCGCCGCGGCTGAGATGATGGCGCAGCGCATCATTATTAACAGGACCAGCGAGACGGTGCTGCGTTTTCTGCCGCCGTTCGTGCTGGAGCGCAAGCACGTCGACCAGGCGGTCGCGGCGCTCGACGGCATTCTCGCGGGAGCAATGGCCGGCCAGGCGCCGGCAAAGGAGCACAACCATGGGTAGCAAAACCGTGATGATGAGTCCGAAGGGCGATGAGCCTGTACTTTCGCGGAGACAGCTCGGCATTCAGAGCGACATTGCCTTCTCGGAGACGACCAAGCGGCTGAATGGCCGCGACCTGGCTTCCATCGCCGACCTGACGGTGGAAGAGATGGCCGCGATCATGGAGCTGGCGCACGCAGTGAAGAACCATCCTGAGGACTTTCGCCACGCGCTGGACGGCAAGCAGATGGTGATGTTCTTCGAGAAGGCATCGCTGCGCACGCGGCTTACGTTTGAGACCGCGATCAACACGCTGGGCGGCAACGCCATCTTCGTCGACCAGACACAGTCGCCGCTGGGCGAGCGCGAGTCGATCCAGGACATGGCGCATAACCTCGAGCGCTGGATGAATGTGATCGTGCTGCGCACCTACTCGCATGACACCATCACGGAGATGGCTGCGTGCTCGAAGGTGCCTGTGGTCAACGCGCTCTCGGACCTGGAGCATCCCTGCCAGGCCATCGCGGATTTCTTCACTCTGGAAGAGCGCTTCGGGACGATCGAAGGCCTGCGCTTCACCTACGTGGGCGACGGCAACAACGTCTGCCACTCGCTGATGTTGACCGCCGCGCAACTTGGCGTGCACTGCACCGTGGCCAGCCCGAAGAACTTCGGGCCGAAGCTCGACATCATCCACAAGGCAATCGAGATCAGCGAGCAGACGGGCGGCAGCATCACGCTGATGCAGGATCCCGTCAAGGCCGTCACTGGCGCAGACGCGGTCTACACCGATGTCTGCACCAGCATGGGCTTCGAGCATGAGGCCACCAAGCGAGCGCCGATCTTCAAGCCATACCAGGTGAATGAGTCGCTGATGAGCAAAGCGCAGCAGGATGCGGTCTTCATGCATTGCCTGCCCGCGCACCGCAACGCGGAGGTAACCGACGCGGTGCTGGACGGGCCGCAGTCCGTGGTCTTCGACCAAGCGGAGAACCGCATGCACGCGCAGAAGGCGTTGCTGCTGATGCTGCTGGGCGGGGCCAAGCGCATTCACGGCGCGAAGGACCGCGGCCTGCAGGCGCGGCGGCGCAGCTGATGCGTGAATAGATATTTTGAGTGGATGGTGAGTGAGAGACGCGTAGTGTGCGAGCCTCCGCAGCCGCCATCGGGGGTTGAGTACGATGTCTGTCATTCTTGAAAATCTGCCGGTCGGCGAGAAGGTGGGCATTGCCTTCTCCGGCGGTCTAGATACCAGCGCCGCGCTGCACTGGATGAAGCAGAAGGGCGCGCAGCCCTACGCCTACACCGCGAATCTTGGCCAGCCGGACGAGACCGACTACGACGCCATCCCGCGCAAGGCGCTGGAGTACGGCGCGGAAAAGGCGCGTCTGATCGATTGCCGTGCCGCCCTGGTCCGTGAGGGCATCGCCGCGCTGCAGGCGGGCGCCTTCCACATCACGACGGCCGGTGTGACGTACTTCAACACCACGCCCATCGGACGCGCCGTTACCGGGACGATGCTCGTCACTGCGATGAAGGAAGACGGCGTCAACATCTGGGGCGACGGCTCGACCTTCAAAGGCAACGACATCGAGCGCTTCTATCGCTACGGGCTGCTGGTCAATCCAGACCTGAAGGTCTACAAGCCGTGGCTCGACGCTGCGTTCATCGACGAACTGGGCGGCCGCGCGGAGATGTCGGCCTTCATGCAGAAGTCGGGCTTTGGCTACAAGATGTCCGCGGAGAAGGCGTATTCGACTGACTCGAACATCCTGGGCGCGACGCACGAGGCGAAAGATCTCGAACAGCTTTCGAGCAGCATGAAGATTGTCGAGCCGATCATGGGCACGGCCTTCTGGCGCGATGACGTGAGCGTGCCGCGCGAAGAGGTCCGCGTGCGGTTCGCTGAGGGCATGCCGGTTGCGCTCAACGGCTGCGAGTTCTCCGACATTGTTGAGTTGATGCTGGAGGCCAACCGCATCGGCGGGCGCCACGGTCTGGGCATGAGCGACCAGATCGAGAACCGCATCATCGAGGCCAAGAGCCGCGGCATCTATGAGGCGCCGGGCCTGGCGCTGCTGTTCATCGCGTATGAGCGGCTGATCACCGGCATCCACAACGAGGACACCATCGAGCAGTACCGCGAGAACGGCCGCAAGCTTGGCCGGCTGCTCTACCAGGGACGCTGGTTCGATCCCCAGGCCATCATGCTGCGCGAGTCGGCGCAGCGCTGGGTCGCGCGTCCGGTGACGGGCGAGGTGACGCTGGAGCTGCGGCGCGGCAACGACTACTCGATCCTGAATACCGAGTCGGCGAACCTGACCTTCAAGCCGGAGCGGCTGAGTATG
>DATCBR010000112.1:0-7136 GCA_036511765.1 Acidobacteriaceae bacterium
TTCCGCGCGGTAGCCACGCAACTCGGCATCAGCCCAGCCAACGCGGACGGGGTGGCCCATTCATCGCGTAGCGATGAGTGGGGGAGCAATCAGCTCGACCTTCCACAAAAAATTGTCCTGGCCTCTCTCGTCGAGCGCGAAGTCTCGCAGGACTCAGAGCGTCCTATGGTCGCCGGGGTCTTCGTCAATCGGCTTGCGCACAATATGCCGCTGGCCACCGATCCCAGCATCATCTACGCCGCGCTGCTCAACCATCGCTGGCGAGGCACTATCTACGCGTCTGACCTCAAGTTCGACTCGCCCTACAACACCTACACCCATACCGGCCTCCCGCCCGGCCCCATCTGCAACCCCGGCATGGCAGCGCTTAAGGCCGCGATCACGCCCGCCCACACCGACTACCTCTACTTCGTCGCCGACGGAGAGGGCCACAGCGTCTTCTCCGCTACGCTCGCGCAGCACAACCAGCACGTCGCGGCATGGCGCAGCGCGACGCACCATACTCCGTAGCAGCCGAATGTCAGCGATTCGTCATTCTGGGCCCGCCGGGTTCAGAACCGCCCTACCTATGCTCACCGGAAAAATCTTTCGCCTCTATCCCGCATCCTGCTGCATCCAATGCCAGTCACGCGCTTGTCCTTCCACTTCACCATCCCGCGATTTATCTGGCGTTTATACTTGAAGCTCAACCGAATGAGGACCAGACAAGCCTTCGCCGCGGCCCTGCTCGCCGCCACTCCGGCCCTTACCGGATGCTTCACCCACACCCACACCGTCCTCAAGACGCGGCTGCCGGACATCGTCTACACCACCACGCTCGACCATCTTCTTGAGCAAATCTCCGACCGCTACAAGGCCACCCAGTCAGCGAACCTGTTTGTCGAGATGTCCGCCTCCACCGGCGGCAGCCGCGAGGGCAAGGTCACTGACTCCCTCTACTTCTCCGGCTATATCATCCTCCAGAACCCCGACCATATCCGCGTCGTGCTCCTGGTCCCCATGCTCCGCAGCCGCGCCATGGAGATGGTCTCCGACGGCAGCAGCTTCAAGATGGTCATTCCTCCCAAGAACTGCGCCATTATTGGCTCGGACACATCGCTGCCCACGCAAAAGGGCCTCTACGCGCTGCGGCCCGCCGTCATTCTTGACTCGCTGCTCATCCCGCCTCTTCAGTCCGGCCAGAATGTCTCTCGTACACAGGACAGTCGCATCATCGAGGCCCCCAAAACGAAAGCCGGAATCTTCAACGGCAGCGACCTGCGCAAAGATCTGATTGAGGAACCCGATTACGACGTCGAGTTCCTCTCTCAACCACAGGACCAGGTTGCGAAAATCCTTCGCGTGCTGCACATCGGCCGCAGCAACCTGCTCCCCTACCAGCAGGACGTCTACAACGCTGATGGCAGGATCGAGACCAAGACCCTTTACTCCGACTATCAGAAATTCGGAACGATTACCTTTCCCACCAAGATCATCATCCAGCGGCCGCTCGACGAGCTGAGCCTCACCATCACCGTCTCCAAAGAGAAAACGAATTTCAACCACAAGCTGGACGCCGATACCTTCGATCTGCCCCTCCCACCCGCGGCCGCCGTGCAGAACATGAACGACCCCGCCAGCGCGCACTCCAACCCCTGCGTAGCACATCCCGCCGCATCGGCCTCGCCGCCCACTCCGTAGAGCCGCCCACTCCATAGAAGCAGTTGGTCAATAGTCGTCATTCTCGACGCGCCCGCGTCCAGAATCCCCGTATTGGCCTTTGCCTCTCAGATAGGTCCGGGCTTCAGTCTGGACATCAAGCAACCCATACCGCCATAGTCATTCCGCAGCGTTCGACCTTCAGGTCGAATGCGAAGGAATCCGCTTCTCCCAAACAAAATCCTCTTGCGCGTTACTGTACTATGTGTACTAGTACACACGTGATCCCGTTCCGCGTCCAGTTCCGCCCCGGCGTCCCGCTCTTTGAGCAGGTGGTCTACGCCGCGAAGAAGGCCATGGTCTCCGGACAGATGCGCCCCGGCGACGCCTTCCCTTCCGTGCGCGCCCTCAGCAAGGAGCTCAAGATCAACCCCAACACCGCGCACAAGATCGTCGCGCACCTGATCAACGAAGGCCTGCTGGAGACGCGCCCCGGCATCGGCACCGTCGTCGCCGCCCTGCCCGACGCCACCCGCAAGGAGCGCACGGCGCTGCTCGGCGCGGAGATGGAGCAGTTGGTGGTCCAGGCCAAACAGCTCGGCATTGAGCGCAACGAGATGATCGACGCGATCGAGGCGCACTGGAAACGACTAAGCAGCAGAGATGGAGGACGAGGCGAGCGATGAGCACCGATTTTCCCAATTCAGTGATCCAGACCGAAGGCCTGCGCAAGAGCTTTGGCCGCACCGGTTTTGGAGAGACAGAAGTCTTGCGCGGCATTGATCTCGCCGTGCCCGAGGGCGCAATCTATGCGCTGGTCGGCGCCAACGGCGCCGGCAAAACCACACTCATCAAGGTCCTGATGAACATCCTGCGCGCCACCGCAGGCCGCGCCAGTGTGCTCGGCTGGGATTCGCGCACCCTCACCGGCGACCGCTTCTGCTCGATCGGCTACGTCTCGGAAAACCAGGAGATGCCCGACGCCATGACCGTCGGCGCCATGCTCGACTATACCCGCGTCTTCTATCCGATGTGGGACCGCGAACTCGAGCGCGCGCTCATACAGCAGTTCGATCTGCCGCTTGGCCGCAAGCTCAGGCACCTCTCGCGCGGCATGCGCATGAAGGCCGCATTCGTCAGCTCGCTCGCCTACCGGCCCGCGCTGATGGTGCTCGACGAGCCGCTCTCCGGACTCGACCCGCTCGTCCGCGATGAGTTGATCGATGGCCTGCTGGAGCGCGCCCCGGAGACCACCATCTTCCTCTCCTCGCACGACCTCGCGGAGATCGAAAGCTTCTCCAGCCACGTCGGCTATCTCGAAGACGGCCGCATCCTCTTCTCCGAGGAAATGACCGCGCTCACCGCCCGCTTCCGCGAGGTCACCATCACACTCGCTGAACCCATCGCACCGCCCGCACTGCTGCCCGCAGCCCTACCGCTCGAATGGCTGCTCCCCGAAGCCGTCGACCACGTCGTCCGCTTCGTGCACAGCGCCTACCGCGGCGCAGAAAGCGAGCGTGAGCTGCGCGAGCGCTTCCCCACCGCGCGAACCATCGAGTCCGAACCGATGCCGCTGCGCGCCATCTTCCTCGCCATGGCCAGGTCCGGTCGCAAACAGCGCGGCGCGCAGCGTGGCCCGCAGCCGCCACAGCTCGCAGAGAAAGAGAGAGTCGACGCATGAACCAGGTCCTGCACATCTTCCGCAAAGACACCCGCCGCTTCTGGGTCGAGATACTGATGTCCTTCATCGTGCTCACAACCTACGCGCTGCGGTATCCCACGCACTGGCAGGTGCAGCCGACCTTCACTCCGCGGAACTATCTCGCCGTGGTCCGCGATATCGATAGCTTGATGTTTGTCCTCGTCCCCGCGGCATGGTGGCTGCTGATAACGAGAGTCATTCAGGCTGAGAGCCTCGCCGGGGACCGCCAGTGGTGGGTCACCCGCCCCTATCAACGCGCAAAGCTGTTCGCCGCCAAGGCATTATTTCTGCTCGTGTGGCTCTATATTCCGTTCGTCGTAACCCAGATGAAGATAGTGGCCGAAGCAGGCCTCGCGCCTCTCGGCGATGCCTCTCACTGGTTCCTATTACTTTCCGTCATCAGTGGATTCGTCATTCTTCCGCTGCTGGCCATCGCAACCACTACCACCAACTTCGCCCGCATGACGATGACCCTCGCCGGCGGCCTCGTTGCGGTCCTTCTCTTTCACAATGCGGCCGCGGCATACTCCCCCCTCTACGAATCGACCTCTACAAATTCCCACAGCTTGTATATCGTGGCGGTGCTCGTACTCGGCGGGACGTTCGTCGTTGCATGGCAATATCTCACAGGTCGTCTATGGCTTAGTCGCGCGCTGGTCGTCTGCGTCGCCGCGCTGGCGGCTGGTGTGGCTTTCGCCGTGACCGAGATGCGCCAGGGCCAGATCGACCGCGAATTCCCTGTGTCTGCCTCGGCTGCCCCAATCCAGGTTGCATTTCAACCCAGCAAATCCAACCCGCTATTGGCCTTTCCTTCAGAGCGCGCCGGAATGATGTATGTGCAACTGCCACTCGAATTCTCCGGCGTCGCCGAGGGGTCGGTCGTCGAAGTGGAAGATGTGAAGTTCACCATCAACTCACCCGACGGTCAGCACTGGGCCTCGCCCTGGTGGTCGACCCAGGCGATGCCGCAGTGGACCGCAATGCTCAATTTCCTACCGGGAACATATCAACCCGGTGTGCAAATTATGCTGAGCCGTCAGCAGTACGATCGCTTCCAGTCGTCACCATTGACCATCCACCTTGCGTTCGCAGTCACCGTGCTTCATCCGATCAGTGAAACCGCCGCGGCTTACTCAGACGACGATTTCAAGGTTGACGGCTACGGAGTCTGCGCCAGTCCCAGGCAGTGGTATCTGCACCGCAATCTCATCTGCAGATCGGAGACCGGACAGTCTCGGCTCACCCGCATCACCACCATTTGGTCCAACTATCCCTGCTCCGGCCCTCAGCCTGACCCGCAGAAGATACTCAGCGGCGCCTCCTGGACCGGCACGGCCTACCCCGACCGGCTTTCCTACGTCTGGTACCCGGTCCTGGCCAATATCGTGCAGCCCGACGCGCGTCGCAGCAACGGGCACATGGTTGGCACCGGCGAACTCACTTTCTGCCCCGGCACCCCAATGCGCTTCACGCAGTACGCCGTCACCGGCCGCACCCAGGTCTCTCTCACCATCCCCAACTTCCAGCTTCCCAAAGAACCACGTTGAGCAAGGAGCAATCCCATGAAAAAAATGCCTCTGCTGTGCGCCGCAATTCTCTCTGTGTGCGCTACCTTTCCTTATGCTGCTGTGGCGCAGGCCGTGCCCTCGCAAAACCCGAAGTTCGATGTGGCCACCATCAAGCCTGCGGGGGATCGCCCGAGTCATGGGTGGGTAGGCATGCAAGCTCATCCCGACGCAGTCGAGGTTGCCTTTCAGACATTGCCAGAAATCCTATGTGTGGCCTATGGGTACAACATTCGCTTCGATGGCCAGATATCCGGCGTTCCGGCATGGGCGACGACGCAAAAATACGACATCACCGCAAAGATGAGCGCAGAGGATGCTGCCGACCTCCAGAAGCTCAGCAAGGGCGAGCAGGAGAAACGGCGCCAGGCAATGATGCAATCCTTGCTGGCGGACCGCTTCCATCTGGCGCTTCACAAAGGAAGCAAGGACATACCCGTCTATGAGCTGGTCGTCGCTAAGGGCGGCATAAAAATAAAGGATGCGGCGACCGACCCTGACCCTTCATTGAAGAGAGGTGATGATGGCAAGCCGGTCACCTCTTTACGCTGGCAGCCGAAGACCACGATCTTACAAGCCTATTCCATGAAGTCGCTGGCAGACATACTCTCCATACCCGCGGCATCTGTTGGACGTCCCGTGATCGACAAGACCGGCCTGACGGGAAGTTACGACTTTACATTCGACTGGTCCATTTATTCAGCAGCCGCAGCTGCCGCTCCTGCCGACAGCCCGGACGCAGGCAGTGTGCCTTCCGTCTTCACTGCAGTGGGAGAACTTGGGCTCAAGCTACAGTCCGCAACGGTCGGTGCCGAAACGATCGTCATCGATCATGCGGAACGTCCCGTGGAGAACTGACCGCACGCCTGCAACGCACCGCCTGGATCGTCACTGCGCCGGCGGGGGGTAGTAGGGGAGCTTCTGCTGGGCGGTGTTGGCGCGCTTCACCCCTATGTCGTCAAACAGCAGCGACGGCGCAATGGTAGTGGAAGGCACGGGCGCGATCGAGTTGTCGACGTACGCATCGTCGCCCGCAGCCAGGATGTCCGAGCGCAGGCTGCGCGTGTCCAGCTCGTCGAAGACCGCGCCGCGCACCAGCGAGCGCGTACCGTCCGCGTGGACCTGGTAGAGCACGCGCGGGGCCAGCGGGCCGCCCAGCGTCTCGACGTAATACACGTCGTGACCGCGGTCCTTCGCCATCGAGGCCAGCTTCGCAAAGAGCGCGGCCTTTGGCATCGGCTGCGTGGCTTTGACGATCAGCACGCCCGAGGACGCATGCGCCGCCTGACCCACGGCGGCGCGGCCATGACCGTTCGACTGCGCGAAGTCGCGGATCGGCGTGCGCCCGATGAGGTAGTTCTCGAGCGTCCCGTTCGTGACGACCGGGACTGGCTGCGCGGGGACGCCTTCATCGTCCACCTCGTACGCGCCCAGCAGCGAGTGGCCGTCGAACGTCGTGGTCAGCGGGTTGTCGATGACCGAGAGAAAGTCCGGCAGCACGCGCGAATGATAGCTGGCGGTGTAGGCGCCCTGCGTGCGCGCCGTCGTTCCCATCTGCGGCCGCACCGCCTGCACGTTCGGCAGGAAGAGCGCGGTGAACAGGTCGGCTGCGGCATCGCCGGAGAAGAGGACTGGACCGTGATAGTCGTCCGACGAGACCAGCGGAGCGTTGCGCAGCGCCTCAAGGCTCTTCAGATTGGCGATCTCGCGCTTTCGCAGATCGGCCCACGACTCGAGACCCGCCGCTGTTGTCGCCGTGGACCCGTTGTCGCGCGAGAGCTGCATGCCATCGGGCGCCTGCGTGCCGGCGGAGACGTTATCGGCATACGCGGTATAGCCCTGGCGCGTGACCGTCCCCTCCGTGTTCACGAGGTAGCGGTTGACCGCGATGCCGCGCAGATTGGCGGAGGAGTACTGGACGTTGGCTGCGTTGCCGCGCACCTCGGGATCGGCAGCGTAGAGACCGCTGGCATCGACGATGCGCTTGCGCCAGTCGTCGCGATCGATGGAGAGCGAGACCAGTGGGCCGATGTGCGTGACGGGCTTCGACGGATCGGCAGGAGGAGCGAAGTCCTTGATGGCGGGCGCGGTCTCAAAGCGCTTGAGCGCGGCAAGTTTGGCGGTGTAGCCGCGCAAGGCGTTCTTGTAGGCGTCGTCGGTCGCCGTCCACAGGGCGTAGCGGATCGCCAAGGGGTTGTCTTCTGAGGCGGCATACTCCGCAGAGCCTTCGC
>DATCBR010000113.1:0-3549 GCA_036511765.1 Acidobacteriaceae bacterium
GACGTGGTAGTTGTGCATCTGGCCGGCGTGGGGGACGACGGGGACCTGGAAGGCCTCGGCGAGGGCGGCGATTTTGCGGGCCTGGGAGATGCCGCCGACGCGGTTGGTGTCGAACTGGATGTAGTCGAGGGCGTTGGCTTCGAGGAGGTCGCGGAAGCCGAAGAGGGTGAACTCATGCTCGCCGCCGGCGATGGGGACGCGGCCCATCGCCTTGAGCTGCGCGTAGCCGCGGGTGTCGTCGGGGATGACGGGCTCCTCGAGCCAGCGGAGCTGGAAGGGTTCGAGCAGTGGAACCATGCGGCGGGCGTAGTCGAGGGTCCAGCCCATGTATGCGTCGGCCATGAGGTCGACGCCGTAGCCGATGACCTCGCGGACGTTGCGGACGAGATCGAGGTTTTTCTGCATGCCGGCGGCGCCGTCGATGGGGCCCCAGCCGAAGCGGAGCTTCATGGCGGTGTAGCCCTGGTCTTTGTATTTCTGGGCCTCGGCGCGGAGCTCCGGGATGGGCATGGCGTAGAGGCGGCTGGCGTAGACGGGGATCTTGTCTTTGGTGCGGCCGCCGAGCAGGCGGTAGACGGGCTGTTTGGCGTCCTTGCCGAGGAGGTCCCAAAGGGCGATGTCGACGGCGGAGATGGCGACCATGCCGACGCCTTTGCGGCCGAAGGCCATCGTCCGGCGGTACATCTGCTGCCAGAGGAACTCGATATCCCAAGGATCGGCGCCGAGGAGGAGCGGCGTGAGGTAGGTGTCGATGGTGGACTTGGTGACCTGCGGCGAGAGCGCGGCGTTGCCGAGGCCGACGAGGCCCGAGTCGGTGAAGATTTCGACCAGCACCCAGCCGTGGAAGGCGAAGTTGCCCATGGAGGGTGCGCGGAAGGCGACGAGGTCCATGGGGTTGGTGCAGAAGTGCGCGGGCAGAGGAGTGACCGGGCCCTCCCATTCGACGACGCGCGTGCGGACTTCGGTGATCTTCATTTATGCAGTGACTCCGTCTTGCATGGTGTGAGATTGGAGGGGGCGGAAGGTTCCGCCCAGTAACAGGATCGCAAGAAATGCGATGACATGGAAGCTGCCGACGATGGGAAAGAGAGTCCCGTAGCCGAAGCCGTGGTCGAGCAGCCAGCCGGCGACGATGCCGAAGATGGCTCCGCCGATGGCTCCGCCGAAGCCGATCATGCCGGCGACGGCGCCGACGGAGGAGAGCGGGAAGATGTCGGCGGGGAGGGTCATGATGAGGCCGGACCAGGACTGCTGGCAGAAGAAGGCGATGGAGAAGAGCGCGAGCGCGTAGCTGACGGCAACGTGGGGAACGAAGATGACGACAGGCATGAAGAGGGCGCTGAGGCCGAGGGCGCACTTGCGCGCGAAGTCCAGCGAACGGCCGCGGGCGAGGAGGGTGCTGGAGAGCCAGCCGCCGAGGAAGCTGCCGAGGCCGGAGGCGGCGTAGGGGATCCAGGCGTAGGCGCTGACGTGCTTGATGTCGAAGCCGCGGACGTCGTAGAGGTACTTGGGCAGCCAGAGGAGGTAGAAGTACCAGGCGGAGTCGGAGAGGAACTTGGCGAAGACGAGGACCTGGACTTTTCTGGTGCGGATGAGATCGCCGAAGGAGAGCGGGTGGGCTGTATCGTGTGGATCGGGCGTTGCGATTGGAGTGTCGGTTGCGGTTGGAGCGTCGCTGGTGGCGCGATAGCCGAAGTACCACCATGCGGTCCACGCAAGGCCGAGTGCGCCGGAGACGAAGAAGGCCATGCGCCAGCCACTGGTGAGGAGGATGAAGCCGATGAGAGGAGGGGCAAGGACGGAGCCGATGGCGGTGCCCGCGTTGATGATGCCCATGGCGGTGGAGCGCTTCTCGGCGGGGACCCATTCGGCGACGACGCGGGTTGCGGCGGGGAAGGCGCCGCCTTCTCCCATGCCGAGAAGGAAGCGGCCGAGCAGCAGGAATGAGACGCCCTGCGCGAAGCCCTGCAGGGCACACGCTGCGGACCACCAGAGCATGATGAGCAGAAAGCCGCGGCGCGTGCCGATGACGTCCAGCAGCCATCCGCCGCCGGCGTAGAGGAACGCGTATGGGATGAGAAACGCGGTCTGCAGCCAGGAGAACTGCTGGTTGTTGAGGGGGATGGTCTTCTGAATGGAGGTGACGGCTACGGAGAGCGTCTGGCGGTCGAAATAGCTGATGGCGATGGCCGCCGTGACGAGCACGACGTAGTAGTGCCAGTTGCTTCTAGGGGTGTCTCTCATGCTTTTCGACGAGGGCATTCTTCTCCGTGTGCGCGGGCAGAGTTCCAGGCGTGCAGCGGATGAAAGCGCAGGCGCAGCCCGCATCCATCATACGAGCGAAGCAGCTATCGACCATGCACGGTCGCAGAACGGGAAGCTAAAAGTGGCGCAGAGTGCCGGTGGGTCGGGGTCGCTGTGGGTTTTCCGCATCGGTTTCATCGCTGGTTGGTTCTCCAGAGGGCCGGACGGCGGAGGGTCGCGCATCGGAGGACCGGGCTTCTGCAGAGCGTTCGAGGGAGCGGCTGACGAGCTCTCGCGAGCCCAGGCCAATGGCGAGTGCCAGCGTGAGCACGATACCGCCGAAGAGGATGCCGAAGGCGAGGTCGACGATGGTGCCGCCGATCTCAATGTGATCCAGGGCCATGGCAGCCGCGAGTACGAGCACGAGCCACTTGATGCCAAGCGAGAGGAAGCGTGCGTATTGCAACTGTAGGTTGACTGCGCCGATGAGGACCGAACGCGCAAGGAAGCGGGCGATTACGGTCCCGGCGAGCAGGATGAGAATTGCACCGGCCCAGTGGGTGAGGTACGGGATGACAAGAAAGGAGACCTGCGAGCTTGCCG
This sequence comes from Acidobacteriaceae bacterium, assembly GCA_036511765.1. Taxonomy (GTDB): domain Bacteria; phylum Acidobacteriota; class Terriglobia; order Terriglobales; family Acidobacteriaceae; genus Edaphobacter. Next base: position 2,848 of record DATCBR010000113.1, read on the forward strand.
AGAGCGAGGCGTCAAAGGCGGAGACGCCGATGAGCAAGCCGGCGAGGACGCAGGCCCAGAAGATGGTGCGTGCGACGAGTTCGGCGGGCGAGTGGCGCGGGGCCCAGTCGGCTACGTTGGGTGCCCGGTCGCGGGCAAAGCGCTCGTCGAAGCGAAGGGCGAGGAGGATCCGGCGCGCAAGGTAGGCGAGCAGCGCGCCGATGATGATGAGCGCGATAAGGGCGAGCAGCAGAGCAAGCAGTCCCGGCAGGAAGCTGGCCAGCTTGACGAGCGCGCGATGCATGGATTCGCGAAGAGCGAGAGAGACTTGTTGACCCATGGTGCCTCCTTACGGGTTAAAGCGATCGGGCCAGCGCCAGCGCGAGACCAGGTACGGTTTGTCGGTTTCGAATGCGGTGGCGACGGCTTCGATGTGTTTTTCGGGCGGGATGAAATCGGGAGCCCCCGGGGTGGTTTGCAGCAGGTGTGATGCGACCCAGGCAAGATAGAGCGGCGTGAGCGCGCCGAGCAGATGGCCGCGGTTGAGCGCGCGCAGGCGGTACGCGAGGATGAAGTCGTAGACGATGCGTGCCCAGAGCGAGTCGGACATGCGGAAGCTCTCGGAGGTGAGTTGAGAGAGCTTCTTGAGGCCGAGCAGCGAATTGGGCGGGAGGACCAGCGCCCAGATCTCATGCAGGTTGGCATAGGCGAGGCGGAAGGAGT
>DATCBR010000114.1:0-4747 GCA_036511765.1 Acidobacteriaceae bacterium
AATGGTATGCAAGCGCGCCCGCGGGCGCCGCAGCAACAACTCCCGTTGCCACACCTGCCGCGGCCGCATCGCCGGCCGCCGCAGCGCCGGCCGCAGCAGCTCCTGCGCCTGCCAAAAAGCCCATAGCTACCGGTGCAGGCGCGACCGTTCCCGCAGCCACCGCGGCTCCCGGCGGCGGTCCCGGCATGGTCTGGGTCAACACCAGCAGCAATGTCTATCACTGCCCGGATGACCGGTGGTATGGCAAGACCAAGCACGGACAGTACATGAGCGAAGCCGACGCCAAGGCGAAGAACGCCCGTCCGGATCATGGCAAGGCCTGCCGATAATTCACAACCAGGAAGGGAGCGCACTCATGCACAGACAAATCATTGCGGGGCTCGCCAGCGTATTGCTGTTCGCAGGGTTGCCGGCTCATTCGGACAACACTCAGCAGACGAAGATGACCACGTGCAATGCGGACGCCACGACCAAGGGTCTTACGGGCGATGACCGCAAGGCGTTCATGAAGACCTGTCTTTCAGCCAGCGCAGCTCCCGCGGCGAGCGGCAATTCGCAGCAACAGAAAATGAAAACCTGTAACGCCGATGCCACCAGCAAAGCTCTGACCGGTGACGCCCGCAAAGCATTCATGAAGAGCTGCCTGTCGGGCGGTTAACTCACAAAACCTTGATCCCTCTGACATAGCTTTTGGCGGACGTTTCAGTGCGCGTGTCATCCGAGTGGCGCGCGCGCCGTTAGAGCCGAGGGGCATAGCATTCGCCCCTATAGTCGGCGTAGAGATGATCATTGCTGACCACCCCCTCCACAGATCCGGACGAGCGGCATTACCGCATCCGGCTCCCACCTTGGGTAGTGACGCGCAAGCGCTGGGACGGATAGGGATGGCAGATTCGGGCGGCCGGAAGCCAGGTGGTCAGCAAGGGCCACATTCGGCGCCATGGCAAGTGATTGCCCTGACTGCGCCGACGCAGAACTCGCCACCATACGCGACCGACCGCGTAACGGAAGGCGCAGAGCGCCGGGCCGTTCATCGGGACGCCGTAGTAACGCACGTGACCAAGAACGACTGCCCTGACGTACTTGCCAACCGTAGGGATGGGCTCGTGCATACGAGGCTTGAGTTCGGCTTTCACCTCTCTCCGCTTCGCCTGCCACCGCTTGCGCATCGTCTGGCGCAACACCGTAAAGCCACCCTTGCGCGTCTTCCCGCAACTGTGCGTGAGACCCAAGAAGTTAAAGCTATCCAGTGCGCCCCGATCACCGCGTTTCTCTCGGTTGGAGCGCGCAAAGCGACCAAACTCGATGAGTCGCGTCTTCTCGGGGTGCAGTTCCAGACCGAAGTACGCGAACCGCTCGCGCAACTCCTGAAGGAACCGCTCGGCCTCGACTCGATGCTCGAACCCAACGACAAAGTCATCCGCAAAGCGCACCACGATGACATCGCCGCGAGCTTGCTTTTGCCTCCACCGCTGGACCCACAGGTCGAACACATAGTGCAGGTAGATGTTCGCCAGCAGCGGACTCACGCTGCCGCCCTGAACCGTACCGACCTCACTCTGGATTCGCTTGCCATCCTCCAGTACACCGGCAGAGAGCCATTTCTGGATCAGCCGCACGATGCGCTTATCTGCCACACGATGCTCGATGAACTGCACGAGCCACGCATGCTTCAACGTGTCGAAGAAGCTGCGCAGATCCGCATCGAGCACCCAGTTCACTTTCTTCCTCGTGATCCCAACCGTCAACGCATCCAACGCTTGGTGTGGACTGCGCTTGGGCCGAAAGCCGTACGAGAAGCCAAGAAAGTCCTCCTCGTAGATCGCATTCAACACCTCGACGAGGGCGCGCTGGAGGATCTTGTCCTCCAGCACGGGCACGCCCAATGGCCGCTGCCCACCATCGCCTTTCGGTATGAACACTCTACGCACCGGACTTGCCCGGTACACGCCTCGCTTGAGCCGATCCGAGAGATCCTGAAGATTGCTCTCCAGATCCTCCCGGTAATGGCCCCAGGTCTCGCCATCCACGCCCGCGACAGCGTCTCGCTTGATCGCAAGATAGGCCGATCGCAGTCGTTCAATGTCGTACACATGGTGCAGAAGCGCGGTGAACCGCTGTGTCCTATCCTCCTTTGCTACTTGTCGTACCCGCTCGAGCGCGCTGTGCACACCGTCCCGGCCCTGTGTCCGGAGTGTGTTGCCTTCGAGCAGGTCCCCCTTGGTCCGACCCCTTCCCTCCATCGCCTCCGCAGCCGATCCTTCGGCCTTGTTCGGCGACTTCGCAGGTACTACGGATCGGTCCGACTTCCCATCAGCGTTCATCGTCGGCTCCGATCTTTCGACTGCCCGACACGCTCTGCCGATCCTGCGATCACAGAGGCCGATGGGATCTCCCGGTTCCCGAGCAAAGTGCGTGCGTACATGCATGGGGTCTCTGACCGCGCAGGGTCCCGACGCGTCTTGCCAGAACGACGCGCCAGATTTTGCCTTCCGCCTATCTCCATGACGTCGGCACCCCGAAGTAACCCACCTCGTGGTGGGGCATTAATTTCCCAGCTCAATCCCCAGCCTGCACGTTCCCCTGTCAACGCTTCACCGACGCCCTTACGGACGCCCATGCATGACTCGGGGCCAGTGTGGTTGGCTAGACCTTCAATGTATAAAACTTTCATTTACAACACTTTGCCGGTTTAACCGGCGCACGGAGATGAGGCCATGCTTCCAACTTCACGCCTGGCCCGCTTGGCCGCCATCGCTACATTGGCAGCGTCAGCCATTGGAGCCGCAGAAGAGGGATTCACCCCATGCCGGGAACCGGCAACAATGGCAGGCATGCCGCAAGCAGGCCGATGACCAAAAGCTGCCGCGCGGGGACGCGCGCCGCGAGTTCATGCGAAATTGCATGAAGTCGGCGCAGACCGCACCGCCGCCGGCCGCCTCGCTCTGACGACAAAGGCCCTGCTATGCTCCTCTTAACGGGGAGCATTCATGATGAAGGCGCTGCTGGCTTTCTTGGTGCTGGCGATTCTGGCCGGCTGGGGATTCACGTGGGCCACGCTGCACTGGTCCTACTCGTCCGGCGAACGCGCCGGCTACGTGCAGAAACTCTCCAGACGGGGCTGGCTGTGTAAAACCTGGGAAGGTGAGATGGCCATGGTGACCATGCCCGGCACCGTAGCCGAGAAGTTCTACTTCACGGTTCCCAATGATGCCGATGCCAGGCGCCTGAACGACAGTGTCGGCAAGCGCATGGACCTGCATTTCGAGCAGCACAAATGGCTGCCTAGTTCCTGCTTCGGGGATACCGAGTATTTCGTGACGGAATTTCGCGTGACCGAGTAGCCGATGAAAGCCGCAGCGGTCGTCGACTATCGCGAACTCGCGCGCCGCCGGTTGCCACGCTTTCTGTTCGATTACATTGACGGCGGCTCCGGCAGCGAGGTCACGCTGCAGCGTAACGTTGCCGATCTGGAGTCAGTGGCCTTGCGCCAGCGCGTGCTGCGCGACGTCTCCAGGCTCGACCTGACCACCGAGCTGTTTGGAACTCAGGTCGCGATGCCGATCGCTCTGGCTCCCATCGGCATGGCTGGCCTCAGCGCCCGCCGCGGCGAGGTTCAGGCGGCGCGGGCCGCAGAGCGCGCCGGCATTCCTTTTTGCCTGTCCACCGTGTCGGCCTGCTCGCTGGCGGAGGTGGTACGCGGCGTAACCAAACCGCTCTGGTTTCAGCTGTACATGATTCGCGACCGCGCCTTCATGCGCGATCTGCTGGCGCAGGCGAGCCTGCATTGCTCGGCACTCGTATTCACGGTCGATATGCCGGTGCCGGGCTCACGCTACCGCGACGTCCGTTCGGGTCTTGCCGATGCTGCAGGTTTTCTTGGCAACATGCGCCGGGTGTGCCAGGCGCTGGGACGCCCGCGCTGGGCCTGGGATGTGGGCGTTCGCGGCCGGCCGCACACGCTGGGTAATCTCATGACGGTCATGGGCGCCGATTCTGCGCTGGCCGATTTCTTTGCCTGGACGCGTAACAACTTTGATCCGAGCGTGACCTGGAAGGATCTCGATTGGGTGCGTGAGCATTGGCAGGGGCCGCTGATCATCAAAGGCATCCTGGATGTCAGTGACGCGGACATCGCCGCCGATCTCGGTGCCGATGGGATCGTGGTGTCCAATCACGGCGGCCGGCAGCTCGACGGCGCCTCGTCCACGGCACGCGCGTTGCCTGCGATCGCCGCCGCGGTGGGTGATCGGCTCACGGTGCTCGCAGACGGAGGAGTGCGCTCAGGCCTTGATGTGGTGCGCATGCTCGCGCTTGGCGCCAAGGGCGTGCTGTTGGGACGCGCCTGGGCCTATGCACTCGCCGGCCGCGGTGAAGACGGAGTCGCACACGTGCTCAAATTAATCGAGACGGAAATGCGCGTGACGATGTCGCTAACCGGCTGTACGCGGATCCGCGATATAACCAGTGACATGCTTTTGTCGGCGTCTCGCTCAATTGCAACGCCTGATTGAGCAGCTGCGCCGTTTTATGTCTTGTAACGACGTGAGCTATGCCGAATAGTTCCTTGATTTCTCTGCTGTCAGTCCATTCCTGCAAGCTTTTCATGGTACAACTCCCCACTCAGGGGTTCCCCGCAACGCGTTGGTACAGGCAAACTCAGGCGCGTGGCGATGACATGCCGGACTGTTGGCAGTCCGGATCAATTGGAAGAGGCAATGGCTGCTCTCCGAAAAATATTGTTCTT
>DATCBR010000115.1:0-19041 GCA_036511765.1 Acidobacteriaceae bacterium
GCACGACGATACGGTACAACAGCGCTGTATTGCCTGCCAGCAGCGAGTATGGGATACCCAAGACGCCCGCCGGAATTCCGAGGGCCATATAGACGAACACCAGCTTGCACGTTGCGAACATTCCACTCTGAGAATACCGGAGCAGTTTCTCGCAAGGTTAATTCGATCTGCACCAACCCAAATTGCCGAACCTGCATCCATATTGGGATGCACCCGCAAAATGTCGTCGCCATGCCCCGCCAACAACCGGCCTTGATTGATCGCCTTCGCGCCACGCTGCGTGAGGTGAATGAAGACCTCGAGACGCGTCCCGATTATCTTGCCGCGCGCGAGTTCCGGCACTTTCTGGTCGGCGCCATTCACGATCTCGAATCCAAACAACTGGATACCGCCGCTTAGCGACGCAGGTGCGCCACGCCTTGCGAATGGCGCCTGCATCGCAGCTTTCTACTGCTACAGACACACGAAAGGCCGGGATAAATCTCCCGGCCTTCTCTCCGTCATCTCACATTCGCGCGAGACTGAATGTTATTCGCGTTTTGTTATTCGCGTTGCTTCTTGATTCTGTGGCGGACCAATCCTGCCATTCCCAGAATTCCCGTGCCCAGCAGGGCGATGCTCGTCGGCTCCGGTGTCGGCGGCGGCGTCAGTTGGGCAATGCCGCGGAACATCATCAAATTCACATTGTTGCCCATGTACTGGCTGCTGATCAGAAAGGAGGCGGTCGCCAGCTCCTGCGCATAACCTGACTGATCGAACGTACCCGCCAGCAGGACCTCCAGGCCGTCCGTCGTATTCTGGAGCCCGGTAATGGAACTCAAGGTGAGAGTGCCGGTCTTGCCGCCGATATTGGCAGCAAAGATCGCCGGCGAGATGCCGCCATCGTACGTAAAGTCGTTGGTCAGCGTGACGGAATTCACGGAGGGGGTGGGAGTTGCCAGCGCTGCAAACGAACGCTGCACCGGGGGATTACTGGGGAAGAAGTTGAACGTTCCCCCGTTGTCGGCATAATAGATGCCGCCCGAAAGCGTAACCTGACCGGTAATCTCTGAGGCCATCGCCGGCACAGCTAACGCTGCTGCGATGGCAGCCAATGCAGGAAATACGAACAATTGACGCAACATAGACACCTCAGCCCACCGAACTTTCCGTCTTTTATGCGTACAAGTGAAGCGACGGTAAATCTGTATCAACACTGGGTACGATGTGTGCGGTTGTTCGCTGGTTACCCCTGCGGCCACCCATCCATTTGCATGAGGTGGAACGGCATCCTGTCCTATCGAAAACGCCGCGGCAAAGGAAAAGGCCGGGAATGCTCTCCCGGCCTGCTTCCAGTCTGTCTGTGGCGATTATGCGGTTGCTGTCTCGGCTTCCGTAGCCGCCGCAGCTTCCTTCTCCGCCTTGCGGACCGCGGCGGTGGTGCCCAGGTCCGCCGCCAGCTTCTCCGTGGTGAAGGACTCGATGATGTCGCCCACCTGGACGTCCTTCAAATTGCCGAGATCGATGCCGCACTCCACGCCCTGCCGGACCTCGGAGACATCGTCCTTGAAGCGCTTGAGCGAGACGATCTTGCCGCGCCACACCTCGTTGCCCTCGCGCAGCACGCGCACCTGCGCGGTGCGGACGATGATGCCGTCCAGCACGCGGCAGCCGGCGATCTGGCCCACCTTGGTGATCTTGAAGACGTTGAGCACCTCGGCGCGCCCGGCGTAGTTCTCCTTGAAGACCGGCTCCAGCAGGCCGTACATCGCCTTCTCCATCTCATCGCGCAGCTCGTAGATGACTGAGTGCATACGGATGTCGACACCCTCGCGCTCCGCCACATCTGCGGCATTGCGGTCCGGCCGCTGGTTGAAGCCGATGACGACGGCGTTCGAGGCCGATGCCAGCAGCACGTCGGACTCGGTGATGGCGCCCACGCCGGAGTGCAGCACCCGCACGCGGACCTTCTCCGTGGACATGCTCTGCAATGCTTCGGCGATGGCCTCGACCGAACCCTGCACATCGCCCTTGATGATGAGGTTGAGGTCCTTCATGCCGGCCTGCTTGATCTGCTCGGCAAGGCCTTCGAGGGACACTCTGGAGCTCTTGGCCAGTTGCGCCTCGCGCTCCTTCATCTTGCGGTACTGCGCAATGCCCTTGGCCTTGTCGCGGTCCGCCATTACGACGAAGGTATCGCCGGCGTCCGGCATACCCTCCAGACCCAGGATCTCGACCGGGGTGGACGGGCCGGCCTCGGTGATCGCCTGGCCGCGGTCATTGAACATGGCGCGAATCTTGCCGAAGGTATTGCCGACGATGTAGCTGTCGCCGGTGCGTAAAGTCCCGTTCTGCACAAGGATGCTGGCCACTGCACCACGACCCCGGTCCAGCTTGGCTTCGATGACCGTGCCGACAGCAGGCCGCTCCGGAACTGCTTTCAACTCCTTCAGGTCGGCCTGCAGGCAGATCATCTCCTCCAGCCCATCCAGGTTGATGCGCTGCTTGGCGGACACGCTGACGAACGGAGTGTCTCCGCCCCAGTCATCCGGCTGCAGGCCGCGGTCGGCAAGCTGCTGCTTCACGCGGTCCGGCTGCGCTTCTGGCTTGTCGATCTTGTTCACTGCCACGATGATGGGCACCTTGGCCGCCTTCGCGTGGTCGATGGCCTCAATGGTCTGTGGCATCACGCCGTCGTCGGCGGCGACCACGATCACGACGATGTCGGTGATCTTCGCGCCGCGCGCCCGCATGCGTGTGAAGGCCTCGTGGCCAGGAGTATCGAGGAAGACAATCTCGCGGCCGAACGCAGGCGAGTCCGGCTTGGTGATCTTCACCTTGTATGCGCCGATGTGCTGGGTGATGCCGCCGGCCTCGCCGGCTGCGACGTCGGTGGAGCGGATGGCATCGAGCAGGCTGGTCTTGCCGTGGTCGACGTGGCCCATCACCGTAACGACCGGCGACCGCGTGATCTCCGCCATGCCGGTGGTGTCTTCGAGGAAGCCCTCGATGGCCTCGTTCTCCAACTGCTCTTCCACCGAGATAACCTGCGCATCCGCGCCGAACTGGCGCGAGACATCCTTCACCAGCTCCGAGTCCAGCGACTGATTGACCGTGACCAGCACGCCCTTGAGGAAGAGCGACGTGATCAGGTCCTTGCCGCGCACGTCGAGCTTCTCGGCGAGGTCCTTGACGCTGATGCCCTCCGTGACAGTGATAGTGCGCGTGATCGGCAGCGGCTCGGACGAGATGACCGCCCCGCCATAACGCGGTGGCGGCTGGAAGCCCTTCATCGGGCCTTCCTTCACCTTCTCGTAACGCTGGTTGCCGCGACGCCCCGGCCGCTGGCCAGGACGGTTTGCTGCCGGCGCTCCCTCACCCGTAGGCGCAGCGCCGCCCGGGCCGCCGGGACGCGCGCCAAAGCCCGGACGCGCCCCAAAGCCCGGTCTTCCCGGCGCGGTGGGGCCGCCCGGGCCGCCACCCGCAGGAAAGCTGCGCGTGGGATGCATCGGCCGGCGTGCGCCTGGCCCGCCTGGTCCACCCGGGCCGCCCGGGCCGCCAGCAGACATGGGTCCACGGCCGGGGCCTCCAGAGCCACTGCCCGGTCTGGGCCGCTCGAAGATAGGTCGTCCGCGTTGAATGCCGGGCGCGGCGCCCGGAGGCGCTAAGTACGTTGGCCGTGGGCCGGTCTGCGGCATCACGACACGCCTTGCCGGCGTGGCGTCTGCAACCGGGGCTGCACTGGCGGCGACCGTCTCCGGTGCAGTCGTCTCGGGGATCTGGGGCGCACTAGTAGGAGGCAGCACAACGGCTGCGGGCTGAGCTGCTACAGCTGCGCCTGCAGGCTTCACTGCAACCGGCGCGGTCGGCGGAGGAGCTGCCACCACGGGAGGCTTCGCAATGACAGGCCCGGCTGGAGGCTTGCTTGCGATCGCAGGCGTCTGCTGCTGCGGAACCACGTGCTGCACGGCCTGCCTGGGCTGCGGAACGATACGGCGCGGCGCCACAACTGGCGCGGCAGCGGCCGGCGTTGCCGCGGCGGTGCTCATCCCTGGAGCAGCAGCGGCAGGATTCCTGGCGACCATCGCCGCAGTGCCCGGACCCGCCTTGGCAGCCGTGGCCGCGCTGACGACCGCAGGCCGCGCTGTGGCAGGGGGCGGGGTGCTCTTCGATTCGGCCTCCGCATGCTTGCGCGCCAGAATTGCCTTAAGGGCGTCGCCCGGCTTGGACGCGCGGGAGAGATCGATGCCCAGACCCGGCCTCGGCGCGTTGGAGGTCCTTGCCGACGCGCCGCCGGGCCGACGCCCGGACGAAAGATATTCGCGCACCTTCACAGCCTCATCGGCCTCGATCGAACTGGAGTGCGTCTTTGTCTCCGTCACGCCGACTGCTGTCAGAGCGTCCAGCACTTCCTTGCTCTTGACTTCCATCTCGCGCGCGAGATCGTTGATTCGAACTTTGCTCATCCGCCCCTTTATCGCTTCCCCTGCCGTTTAGCTGCTCATATCAGCCTCATCGAAGAAGGAATCTGCTTCCCGTACTATTATCCCCGAAATCGCACTGTATCCAACTACTGAATGCGATCCCATTGCCGCCTGCCGTGCGCAAAACGCTGCGTTCTGCGCAGTCTTCATGCCCCTGTCACTCTATTCATCGATTCCCTCCGTCGCCCGGTCCTCGCTCTCATCCACCAGCGTGTCCACGGCGTCGTTCTCCAGTTCGATCTTCTCCTCGCGCCTGTCCGCATCGCTCAAGGCGTCTGAATCCGACTCTTCGTCCTCTCGCGCTTCAATCTCTTCAGTGGACACGTCCCGCACCTCCTCAGCCCGAAGCTTTCCGCCGCCAAACTCCGTCGCCAGAATCTCCTCCGGCGTCTTCTCCAGTGAGCTGGTCTCCACGCTTGCTTCCAGCGTCTCTGCTGCAACCGGCTCCGGCCGCTCTTCGCCCTCTTCATACTGGCCGAAGTAGTGGCGCACCGCGACCGAGATCTTCTCGAGCGTCTTCTCGCCGATGCCCGGAATCTCCTCCAGTTGCTCGGGCGTCATGTCCGCCAGCCCTTCGACCGTCGTGACTCCCGCGGCAATCAGCTTCTCCAGGATCGACTCGCCCAGCTCCGTAATTTGCTCGATCGGCGTGGTCGGTCCGCCGCCCATGGCCGACATCTGCTGCTCGACCTCCTGGCGCTTCTCTTCCTCGCTCTTGATGTCGATCTTCCAGCCCAGCAGCTTCGCCGCCAGCCGCACGTTCTGGCCCTTCTTGCCAATGGCCAGCGAGAGCTGCGTATCGTCGACGATCACTTCAATCTGCTTGTCGTCCAGGTCGACGATCGAGACCTTGCTCACCTTGGCCGGCTGCAGAGCCTTCTCGGCAAAGGTCGTAATCTCCTCAGAGAACTCGATGATGTCGATCTTCTCGCCGCGCAGCTCGCGGATGATGGACTGCACACGCATGCCCTTCATGCCGACGCACGCGCCAACGGGGTCGACGTCTTTGTCGCGGCTCACCACGGCGATCTTGGTGCGCTCGCCCGCCTCACGCGCAATGGCGCGGATGGTCACCGTGCCGTCGTAAATCTCCGGGACCTCGCCATGGAAGAGGCTCTGCACCAGGGCCGGCGCGGCGCGGCTCACAATCACCTGCGGGCCTTTCGCGGCCCGGTCCACGCGCAGCAGCACCACGCGCACCCGCTCACCCACGGCAAACTGCTCCAGCCGCGACTGCTCGCGCTTCGGCATCCGCGCCTCGGCTTTGCCCAGGTCGAAGATCACGTCCATCGGCTCCAGCCGCTTGACCGTCGCGGTCAGCACCTCGCCCGCGCGGTGGTTGTACTCGAGGAACACGGTGTCGCGCTCGGCCTCGCGCACCTTCTGGAAGATCACCTGCTTGGCCATCTGCGCGGCGATGCGGCCCAGCGGCGAGGTGTCCTTATAGAAGCGCAGCTCGCCGCCAATCTCCACCTCGGGCGCCAGCGCGCGCGCCTGCTCCAGCGTCAGCTGGTTGATCTCGTCCTCGACCTGCTCCGGGCCTTCGACCACCGTCTTGAAAACGTATGCGCGGATCTCGCCGGTCTCTTTGTCCATCTCGGCGCGCATGTTCTCCTGCGTCTTGTAGTACTTCCTCGTCGCCAGGGCGATCGCGTCCTCCACGGCGCCCACGACAATGCCGGGCTCGATTCCCTTGTCCCTGCTCAACGTCTCAATCGACTGGTACAGTACGCTTGCCATCTTCAACCTCTATCCTTCTTCGCTGTCGCCATCTGCTCAGCCTTGTCATTCTGAGCCGTAGGCGAAGAATCCCCGCATTTGTAGCGGCACAATCCCGGTTCTCAACTGACAACTGAGAACGAGCAACTGACAACCAACTTCAAATCTCCGCCACCAGATTCGCCTTCTCAATATCGCGCAGCGCAATCTCTAAGATGCTCGCGTCCTCGCTGCTGCTCCCTGTTCCCTGTTCCCTGTCTTTCCCTGTTCCCTGTTCCCGATTCCCTGTCTTTCCCTTTTTCCGCTTCTGCTTCACTGCCGCCAAATCGATGCTGACCTTGCCATCTCGAAACCCCGTCAGCCGCCCGGTCCAGACCTTGCCGCCGTTCACCGGCGTAAACGTCTTCACCTTCACCAGGCTTCCCGCAAACCGCTCATACTCCTCGGCCCGCTTCAGGCTGCGCTCCAGCCCCGGCGACGACACCTCCAGCGTGTACTCCGAGCCCGGCACCACATCTTCCACGTCCAGCAGCGTGCCAAAGTCGCGCGCAAACTCCGCGCAGTCCTCATGCGTCACGCCGGAGAGCAACTCCACCGGTACGCCCTTCGGGAACCCATTGTCATTCCGCAGCGGCGTTAGCCGCGAAGGAATCTGCTTCTCGCCTTCGGAATCCTGTCCGTCACTCTCGTCGTTCGCAACCGACTCCTTCAACCGATTCTTCAGGGCTGCCCGCTCCGCCGCGTCCTTCTCCAGATACACGCGCAGGGTCCGCGCCTTGCCGCCGCCCACAAACTCCACATCGACCACCTCCAGATGGTGCGAAGCCGCGACCCGCTCCGCCATCGCCCGAATTGTGTCGATCTGCAACGCCATACTTGCGCTCGTCATTCTGGACCGCGCAGCATGTCCAGAATCTCCGTATTTGTCAGCCACAACCTGCAACACCGTCATCCAAACCAAACTGCCGTCATCCTGAGCGGAGATTCGCGTCTTGCGCGAACTGGAGTCGAAGGACCCCCGCATTTGCCTTTGTCATTCCTTGAGCGTTCGACGCTTGCGTCGAATGCGGAGGAATCTGCTTTTTGCTCTGCCGGCTCACTGACCCGGCGGGCGTCTTTGGAGCAACAAAAAGTGGGCTCTCGCCCACTCATCTCTTCCGCCAAGTGCCGTCTCCAAAACCGGCTGCCGGTGCGCTCACGGCCCTGTGGAACAAACTCGCTACACCTAAGATACGCCGATTAGCGGCCAATTTCAAATCGCAGCCCGCGCTGCGATTGCGTGCCACCGCCAAATTACAATCGCAGTATGCCCCCGATTCTCAACGCACAGGGCGTCTCCAAGCGCTTCGGCGCGGTACCGCTGTTCCAGGACCTCAACTTCACCGTCTCCTCGGGCGACCGCGTCGGCCTCATCGGCCCCAACGGAGCCGGCAAATCCACCCTCCTCGCCGTCCTCGCCGGGGAGCAGGAGCCCGACTCCGGTAACTTAGCGGTGCGCAAGCGCGCCCGCATCGCCTACGTGAAACAGGAGTCGAGTTTTGCGCCGGGGCTGAGAGTGCGCGGCGTCCTGGAGAGCGCCCTCGCCCGGGCCGGAGTCGCCGAGGGCGACCACGAAGGCCGCCTGCGCGAGACCGCCGGCCGCACCGGCTTCCCCGACCTCTCCGCCGAAGCCGCCACGCTCTCCGGCGGCTGGCGCAAGCGACTCGCCATCGCCGAGGCCATCGTGGGCCACCCGGACGTCCTGCTGCTGGACGAGCCGACCAACCACCTCGATCTCGCCGGCATTGAATGGCTGGAAGAGCTGCTGAACCAGTCCGACTTCGCCTGCGTGATGGTCAGCCACGATCGGTATTTCCTGGAGAATGTCGCCACCGAAATCTTCGAGCTCAGCCGCGTCTACGCCGAAGGCCTGCTGCGCGTGAAGGGCAGCTACTCGAAGTTTCTGGAGGGCCGGGTCGCGTATCTCGACGCGCAGTCGCGGCTGCAGGAGTCGCTTCGCAATCGCGTCAAGATAGAGACGGAATGGCTGCGTCGCGGACCGAAGGCGCGGGCCACCAAGGCCAAGGCGCGCATCGACAACGCCCACGGACTGATCGCGCAGTTGCAGGATGTCGAATCGCGCTCCCAGACCGCCACCGCAGGCATCGAGTTTGCCGCCACCGACCGCAAGACGAAGCGCCTGGTGGAGCTTGAGAACGTCTCCCTCAGCTTTGGTGAGAAGAAGGGCGAGAAGAAAATAGTTGAGGGCCTCAATTTCCTCGTCACCAACGGCATGCGCGTCGGACTCGTCGGCCCCAACGGCAGCGGCAAGACCACCATCCTGCGCCTCCTCACCGGAGAGCTTGCGCCGACCTCAGGCACCATCTCGCAGGCCGCATCGCTTCGCATCGTTTACTTCTCGCAGATGCGCGAACTCCCCGAAGGCGTAACCCTGCGCCGCGCGCTCGCGCCAGACTCCGACTCGGTCGTCTACCAGGGCCGCGTCGTCCACGTCGCCAGCTACGCCAGTAAATTTCTCTTCACCAGCGAGCAGTTGAACCAGCCTGTAGACCGGCTGAGCGGCGGCGAGCGCGCTCGCGTGCTGATCGCGCGCCTGATGCTGGAGCCGGCAGACCTGCTGCTGCTCGATGAGCCGACCAACGATCTCGACATCGCAACGCTCGAGATCCTCGAAGACAGTCTGCTCGAATACTCAGGCGCGCTGGTCCTGGTCACCCATGACCGCTTCATGCTCGACCGCGTCTCAACCGTAGTGCTGGGCCTCGATGGCAACGGCCACACCCAGCGCTTCGCCGACTACCTGCAGTGGGAGCGCTGGATGGAAGAGCAGGAGTCCATAGACCACGCCCCAGACCGCGATCCAGATCACGCCCCTGCCCGCGCCTCTGCGCAATCCGATGTCCAGCCGCAATCCGAACCGGAGCCTCAGGCAGAAGCTCCGCAACAAGCAACGAAACCTCCGCAGCCTGCAAAGAAGAAGCTCTCCTATCTCGAAGCCCGCGAGTTCGCGGCCATCGAAGACCGGATCGAAGAGGCCGAGCTGCAACTTGCGGCCGCGCGTACCAAGGTCGAGGACCCGGTGATCGCGAGGGACGCCGCCGCGCTCACCGACTCCCTTGCCGAACTGGAGCGAGCCAAAGCAAGCGTCGACAACCTGGTAGAGCGCTGGGCGCAACTCACCGAACAAGCCGGCTAAGCGCGGAACAAAACGCACCTCATAAGTGTCTTTAAGGTAGGAGTAACTTCTGCGATATGAAGAAACGATTTGTCTGCTCGCGTTTTTTGACTACGGTTGGGCTCTTCGCGCTGCTTCCCCACTTGCACTCGCAGGAGATTGCACACGACACTCCAGCCACAATCGCACAGCTCAATGAATGGCTGCATAACAACGATTCACGACTGGTGGCATGGGCCGCAACATTGGCTCGCGAGCGCCAGCAGGATGCTTTCATTTCACTCTTGCCCGACTGGCTGAAACAATCACCTCTAATCCAGGACTATGGCTATTCGCCCAACCGGGAGGACAGTCGCGCCTACGATGCTGTGCTCGACGCGCTGATCCGTGGAGGCAGTCAGCCTACGGTCGAACCCAGTGTCCTTCGCGACCTGGCACGCACCTATCCAATTCAGGCATTTCTCCTGCTTGACCGGCTTCCCGCGGAGCAACAGTTGCCTGTGCTCAAGGAGTGGTTCTCGGTAGCTGAGCTTGATTCGCGCCACTCGCAATTAGCCCGTCTGGCAGCGATGCGGCTTGCTCAATGGCCAACCCCGGTTCCCGGCTTTGCTGCCCGCATCCTCACAGCGGCGGAGGAGCAGCTCACTATCGATCTACTTCCTCGGAGCGGTACTGGGAGCGGGTATGGTTCTATGAGTTGCGGAGATTCTTTGTATACGCCACCGACGGCAGGATGGCCGATCGTTTACCTCCCCATTGTGGAGGAGGGAAATGATCATACAAGAGACGCAACTCTGATCGCGCTCGATGATGATCACATTACCTATCGCTGGGTAGAAGAAAATTCGCCTGGCGGCACCTGCCACGGCTTACGAGGACTAGATCAGGGCCTTCGCCATACAATCGTCGCGCACTGGCTCAAGCAACCGCCGAAAACGATGCAGTGGCAGGTGGCGCAGACTGTCCCGGTAGTGTGGACCAACCGCGCCGCCTTTGATTTGGAGGTCGGTCGCCTGATCGAAAGCGAAGAGGAGAACTTCGCCACGATGGCGAATGACTTAGGCCAAGCAGGTCTGCTTTCACAAGAGGAGGCCACCTGGGTACGGCCGAAGCTTGTCGTCCGCGTGGTCTGTGACATCGACCCATGCCCAATTCTGGGTGCTTCAAAAGGGCGTCAGATAGAGGATTTGGATATACCCTCCTAAGCGCATCGGCCTTTCATTGCCCCTCCCTCGCTGCAACCTCTATAATCAAAGAGATGGCCCCGCTGCTCCCTTTCGCGCTCTGTTGCTGTCCGCCCATGTGCGGCGGCGCCTGTCGCAGCTAGCCTGGCCCACCCCGCAATCCTTTCTGATTCCAAACAGCCGCGTCCGCATCTGTAACTCCAGCACGCGCGACTCCAGACACAGCAACACCCGGAAACCTGATGCCCGCACTTGCCACATCTGCCACCGCCGACGACACCACGCAGCAGTTGCACGCAGCGCGCCTGAACCACCTGCAGGCCCTCGAAGCCGAGAGCATCGCCATCATGCGCGAGGCCGTCGCCGAGTTCGCCAAGCCGGTGATGCTCTACTCCATCGGCAAGGACTCCTCCGTTATGCTGCGCCTCGCGCAGAAGGCCTTCTACCCCGGCAAGTTTCCCTTCCCGCTGCTGCACATCGACACCAACTACAAGTTCCCGGAGATGATCCGCTTCCGCGACTCCTATACCAAGGAGATCGGCGCCGAGCTGATCGTCCATCGCAACGAGAAGGCCATCGCCGACGGGGCCAACCCATACACCCTGGGCACGCAGAACTGCTGCGGCCTGCTCAAGACGCGCAGCTTGCTCGATGGACTGGAAGAAGGCGGGTTCGACGCGGCCTTCGGCGGTGCGCGCCGCGACGAAGAGAAGAGCCGGGCCAAAGAACGCGTCTATTCCTTCCGCGACTCCGCAGGCCAGTGGGACCCCAAGAACCAGCGCCCCGAGCTCTGGAGCCTCTACAACTCGCGCCTCAGCAAAGGCGAGAGCATCCGCGTCTTCCCGCTCTCCAACTGGACCGAGCTCGACATCTGGCTCTATCTCTACGCGGAAAAAATCCCCATCGTGCCTTTGTATTTTGCGAAGGAACGCCCCATCACCATCCGCGGCGGCGCGCTCACCCTGGTCGATGAGACCACCAAGCTGATGCCCGGCGAAAAGGTCGAGCCCATCAAGGTGCGTATGCGCTCGCTCGGCTGCGCGCCCTGCACCGGCGCCATCCGCAGCGAGGCCGACACGCTGCCCAAGATCATCGAGGAGTTGCTCACCTTCCGCCGCAGCGAACGCGAGAACCGCGCCATTGACCATGATGAGGAAGGCTCCATGGAGACCAAGAAGCGGGAGGGCTACTTCTAATGAGCATCCCTGTCGCTATGCCTCTCTTGGACAATGCGCCCGCGCACGCGCCCGCGCCCAGCTTTGAGGAATTCCTCAACGCGCACCTCGGCCAGGAGATGCTGCGCTTCACCACCGCCGGCAGTGTCGACGACGGCAAGTCCACCCTCATCGGCCGTCTGCTGCATGACACCAAGAGCGTCTATGAGGACCAGCTCGCCGCCGTGAAGAACAGCCGCGTCAACCGCGCGGCCAAGGGCCATGTCGACTTCTCGTTGCTCACCGACGGCCTCAAGGCCGAGCGCGAGCAGGGCATCACCATCGACGTCGCCTACCGCTACTTCTCCACCGCGCGGCGCAAGTTCATCATCGCGGACACGCCCGGCCATGAGCAGTACACGCGCAACATGGCCACCGGCGCCTCCACCGCCGATGTCGCCATCATCCTCATCGACGCCAACGCATATCAAAAGGCCGGCCAACTGCTGCCGCAGTCCCGCCGCCACACCTACATCGCCTCGCTGCTCGGCATCCCGCACGTCGTCGCCGCGGTCAACAAGATGGACCTCGTCGGCTACTCCGAGGCCAGCTACAAAGCCATCCAGCGCGACTTCGAGGCGCTCTGCGCCAGCCTCGGCCTCACCGGAGTCACCACCATCCCCGTCAGCGCGCTCGAAGGCGACAACGTCGTTACCCAGAGCGCGGCGATGTCCTGGTACACCGGCCCCACGTTGCTCGAATACCTTGAGACCGTTCCTCTCGCCTCGTCCGACACCGCTGGCCCCATGCGCTTCCCAGTCCAGTTGGTCGTCCGTCCCGATGCCAACTTCCGCGGCTTCGCCGGACAGGTGGCCCGCGGAACGCTCCGCGCCGGTGACCGCGTGATGGCGCTCCCCTCCCGCCGCGAAACCACCGTCTCGCGCATCGTCACCTACGACGGCGACCTTGCCGCCGCCTCGCATCCGCAGAGCATCACCGTCGAACTCGCCGACGAGATCGACCTCAGCCGCGGCGAAATGCTCATCCCCACCGATGATGCAGCGCTGCCCAGCGCCAGCAGCCGCTTCCGCGCCATGGTCGTCTGGATGCACGAGCAGCCGCTGCAGGTAGGCCGCACCTATCTTGCCAAGCACACTACGCGCACCGTGCGCGCCACCGTCCGTGCCATCCGCTACCGCGTCGACGTCAACACGCTCGACCACATCAACGCGCAGTCCCTCGCGATGAACGAGATCGCCGAGGTCGAGTTCGAGACCAGCCTGCCGCTCTTCTTTGACAGCTACGCCGCCTGCCGCGCCACCGGCTCGCTTATCCTCATCGACCGCCTGTCCAACGCCACCGTCGCCGCCGCGATGATCGTCAGCGCCGTGGAAGGCTCGGGCGTCTCCGGCCACGCAGGACTGCCTTCGCTTATCCTCGTGCCCGGCCGGGCCGATCTTGCCCTTCGTGTGCGCGAGACCCTCGCCGCCCGCGGCGAGCAGGCCATCGTCATCGACGACGCGCTCATCCCGGACTCCGCCGTCGCCGCCGCCGTCCGCGCGCTGGACCTCGCCGGCGTCATCGCCATCTCCGCGCGCACGCTGCCGCAGCCCACCATCGACACCATCGACGAGTTCGTCTCCGGCGCTGTCCAGGTGGAAGACAGCGCGGATGAAGGTGACATCCTCAAACGCTACTCGGTGAGCCTATGAATGCAACTGGAACAGTTACAGATTACGAACAGCTGACAGCCGAGCAGCTCACCGGGCAGATCGTCCGCGAGGCCGCCGGCGCGCCCATCTGCCTCACCTCCAGCTTCCAGACCGAGGACATGGTCGCGCTCCACATGCTGCGCGCGCATCTGCCCGATGTTCCCGTCATCTTTCTTGAGACCGGCTACCACTTCAAGGAACTCATCGCCTACCGCGACCGCATGGCCGCTGAGTGGAAGCTGAACCTCGTCAACGCCATGCCAAAGACCACGCTCGCCGAGCACGAGGCGCAGCACGGTCTCCTATATATAGTCCAGCCCACCGAGTGCTGCGCCATCCGCAAAGTCGAACCGCTGATGCGCTCGCTCCAGCCCTTCGACTGGTGGTTCACCGGCCTGCGGCGCGAGCAGTCGCCCACCCGCGCCAACCTCAAAAAGGTTGAGGACCACAAGCTGCCCACCGGCAAGACCATGAAGAAGGTCAGCATCCTCGCCGACTGGACCATGGCCCAGGTCGACGACTATGCCGCCGCGCACTCGATCCCGCGCCTTGAGCTCTACGACCGCGGCTACACCTCCATCGGCTGCGAGCCCTGCACCGCCATCCCCGAGGCCGGCGCCGACGCGCGCAGCGGCCGCTGGGGCGGCAAGAAGCTCGAGTGCGGCATCCATACCTTCTCTGAAAAGGTATAAACTCAGTCTCCAGCAGATCGCCGGCGAGAAGGGCTTTCAATGAAACGAACTATACAGGTTCTGGTTTTATTGGCTGTCTCCGTTCCCTGGCGCTCTCCGGCACAGACCGAACAGACAGCTTCCGTGCAACAGCAGATTCTCGGAACTTGGAGGCTGGTGTCCTATGTTCGCGAAGAGGTCGCTTCCGGCGCCAAGTCCGACGTCATGGGACCGCATCCATACGGCTACATCAATTACGGACCTGACGGGCGCATGATGGTGATCATTGCCGCGAGTGACCGCAAGAAGCCTGTTGGTCCTATTGCTACACCAAACGAAGCAGAGGCCCTGATCACGAGCATGCTCGCTTACGCCGGCAGCTATTCGGTTGACAGCGAAGCCAAGACCATTACTCATCAGATAGATGTATCGTGGGACCAGTCTCGCACTAGTGAGTCGTTTGT
Source organism: Acidobacteriaceae bacterium (assembly GCA_036511765.1). Taxonomy (GTDB): domain Bacteria; phylum Acidobacteriota; class Terriglobia; order Terriglobales; family Acidobacteriaceae; genus Edaphobacter. The sequence continues at coordinate 14,543 of DATCBR010000115.1, forward strand.
GCGACTTTACAACTTGGACGGCCGTCGGCTTACGCTTACAACCGAACCCTCGAACGACCCGGTCACCGGCAAGAAAACAATCCGCACATTAGCGTGGGAAAAAGTGAAGTAGCAAACGACGGAACGTAACATCTGTTTTGTTAAGGGCACGGCCTCAGAGCCTGTCCTGAGCGAAGTGAAGGATGCCGTAACGGCCACATCTATTAAGTAAAAGGGCTTTAGCCCCTGAGGTCATCTTCGATGCCAGACCGCAGACGTATCCTCCGGCAGTGGCGCGAAGGCGCGGCAAGCGCGCTCGTTACCCTGGTGCGTGCTGAAGGCTCCTCCTACCGCCGCCCCGGCGCACATCTGCTCATCGGTGCCAATGGCGAATGCTCCGGCTCCATCAGCGGTGGCTGCCTCGAAGCCGAAGTCGTGCGCAAGGCCCCATGGCTGACGCGCGACGGCGCAGTCGTCGAACGTTACTCCACTCTCTTCGACGACACCGCAGACATCCCCTACGGCCTCGGCTGCGGCGGCATCGTCGACCTGCTGCTCGAACCTGTGGACACACCCGAATGCCGCGCCCTGCTCGAAGCCATCGAAGCCTCCCTCACCGGGGCCGAATTCCACGTCGCCACCTGGCTCCCGCTGCAAGGCCAACCTCTCCGCCGCGTGGTCTTCGCGTCCGATGGACGCCTCATCTTCTCTAGCGCCACGCTCACCGCCGCGGAGATCGCCGCCGCTCGCACCGCAATCGCCGGCCAGCCGAACTCAAACGGCATTCTTCCCTCAACCCAGCATTCAACCCAACCTATATATGTCCACCATCTCACCCCGCCGCAGCGCCTCATCGTCCTCGGCGCAGGAGAAGATGCGAAGCCCGTCGTCACCATGGCCTCTCTACTTGGCTGGCGCGTGCTCGTCGCCGATGGACGTGCGCAACTTGCGCAGACAGCCCGCTTCCCCGAAGCCGAGCAGGTCCTCGCAACATCATCGCTCGGCGATCTGTCTCTTCGCTCGAATGACGCCGTCATCCTCATGACCCACAGCTATGAGCAGGACCGCACGCTCCTGACGCAACTGCTCGCGCCACTGCGCGACCACAAGTCCTCGCACCACACATCGCCCGAAATCCCCAGCTACATCGGCCTGCTCGGCGCGTCGCATCGCTCCAGCCTGCTCGTCTCCGAGGCCGTCGCATCGCTCGGCATCACCATCGACGAATGTTGCGCGCACATCTTTGCTCCCGTCGGCCTCGACCTTGGCGGCGACGGCGCGGAGGCGATTGCCCTCGCCATCATCGCCGAAGTTCAGGCCCATGTGCAGGGCCGACTCGCCTCCTCGCGCAAGCTAACCCCAGCCAGCGTTGCCGAGCACATCGTCCAGGGCGGTGCCTCGCGCTATCTGCAAACCCACTGCGCGCTGGAGGCGGCTGCTAAATCTCAGGCTTGAACTTGCTTTGAAAGGGCGTGGCTTTAGCCACGCCGCACTCGGGGTTGCATCAATACGCGGCTTTAGCCGCGGAGGGCGATGTCTTCGCATCATGCACGAAGTTCCTAACACTGCCGCAATCATCCTCGCCGCTGGCGCCTCCACCCGCCTCGGCCAGCCCAAACAGCTCGCCACACTCAACGGCGAGACGCTTCTCGGCCGCGCCGTCCGCATAGCACGCGAAACCGGATGCGCGCCCGTCCTCGTTGTCCTGGGGTCGGAACGTGATCCGATTCTCGCGGAGATCGCGCGCGGCGCACTCGGCGATGTTTCCCCCGTCATCAACGATCGTTGGCAGGAAGGCATGGCCACTTCCATCTTCTTTGGGGTACGCGCCCTGGGCTTCGTCGCAAAGCAAGCACGTGGCGCAATCCTCATGACCTGCGACCAGCCCGCCATCACACCTGAACACCTGCGCGCGCTCACCGCCTCCGGCGACCTCACCGCGTCTGAATACGCCGGCCGCCGCGGTGTGCCCGCATACTTCCCCGCTTCATACTTCGCGGCGCTCACTCAGCTCACCGGCGACTCCGGCGCGCGCGATCTCCTGCACACAGCCCGCGTCATCCCGCTCCCGCTCGGCGAACTCGACATCGACACACCTGAAACGCTCGCCGAGGCGCAAAGACTCTTCGGCCATACCTCAACGAATTGAGGCCTGTCATTCTGAGCGAAGTGAAGAATCCCCGCATTTGTCTTCCGCAAACCCTAAACCAGCTGCCGCAAAAACTCCTCCAGCAGATTCCCCGCCACCGCCGCGCGATACTTCGCCGTCGAGCGGATATCGTCGATCGGTCGCGCCTCGCCCGCCAGCGCCGCGCGCGCCGACGCAATCAATCCACCTATCGTCCCCGAGGAAATCATCTGCCCCCGCAGCACCTGTTCCGCCGCCGTGCAGCGCGTCGGCACTTCGCGCAATGACGCCGCACCCAGCGCAATCTCCGCAATCTTTCCCTCGGAAATCAGCGCCACGCCCGCCAGCGCAATCTTCGAGATCGCCTGCGCATTGCGCGTACCCACCTTGCGGATGTAGCTGCGATGCGCGCCGAATCTGCGCGGCAGCGTGATCGAGAACAGCAGCTCGTCTGGAGCCAGCACCGTCTTCTTATAGCTCACATGAAAATCCGTATACGCAATCGTCCGCGCGCCGCGCACCGACACCAGCGTCACCCGCGCGTCATACGCCAGCAGTGCCGGTGGCGAGTCCGCCGCAGGTGATGCATTCACAATGTTCCCGCCCAGCGTGCCTCGGTTCTGGTTCGCAATCGAGCCGGTCCAGCTTGCCGCCTGCGCCAGCAGCGGAAAATCCGCCGCAATCACCGCATGTCTCCGCAGGTCGGTAAACGTTGCGCCCGCGCCGATCGTCACCATCTCCGGCAGCACATCGATAAACCGCAGTTCGCGCAGCTTGTGCAACGAGAGCAAGCTTTTCTGCGCCAGCCGTCCCGCCGAGAGCGCCACCATTAACTCCGTGCCGCCCGCAATCGGCGTATAGCGACCCGGATTCTCTCCAAGCAGCGCCAGCGTCGCAGGCAGGCTCGCCGGAGCAATCAGATCGTATTCGACCACATTCGATCGCATAAACTACTTCGCCGCCTTCGCCGCTTGCTGGACGGCTTCAAAGATCCGCATGTACCCCGTGCAGCGGCACAGGTTCCCCGCCAGCCCCTCCTGAATCTCCTCCAGCCTTGGCCGCGGATGCTTCGCCAGCAGATGGTGCGTCGCCAGAATCATCCCCGGCGTGCAGATGCCGCACTGCGCCCCGCCGTGTTCCAGAAAGCATCGCTGGATCGGGTGCAGCTTCGCCGCCCCGTCTGTTTTTGAGAGACAGCCCGGCGCCAGCCCCTCGATGGTCGTGATCTCCACGCCCTCCGCCTGCAGCACAGGCACCAGGCATGAGTTCACCAGCTCGGCTTGCTCTCCACTGCCGGCTATCAACACGCTGCACGACCCGCACTCACCCTCGCCGCAGCCTTCCTTCGCGCCCGTCAGCTTCAGGTCCTCGCGCAGCACGTCCAGCAGCCGCTTCATCGGCGGCACGTCAACCGTATGCGTCGATCCGTTGATGCGGAGGTTGATCTCGCTCACGCCCTCACCTCGCTCCGCGTGTCTCTGTCCACGGCATTTAAATCCTCCGAATCCGCATCGGCCGGCCGCGTCATGCGCTCAAAGATGTCCTCCGGCAGCAGCGGTATCTCCGTAAACGAGATCCCCGTCGCATGCTCGATCGCGTTCAGGATCGCCGGCGCCGGCCCATCCATCGGCAGTTCACCAATCCCCTTCGCGCCCGACGGCCCATGGATCGACGGCACCTCCTCAAACGCCACGCGGATCGGCGGCAGGTCCGCCGACGTCGGCATAATGTAATTCGTCATCTGGTTGTTGCGCATCAGCCCGTCCACGTACACGCACTTCTCATACAGCGCATAGCCGATCGCCTGCGCCACGCCGCCCTCAATCTGCCCCTTCGCCAGCACCGGGTGGATCACCTTGCCCACCTCCTGCAGCGCATAGAAGTCCGTCACCGTCGCTGCGTAGGTCAGCGTGTCCACCGCGACCTCGGCCACGTACACCGCCCATGCATACGTGGGATACGCCTCGCCCTTGTACTTGTCGTCGTCCCAGAAGATGTTGCCCGGCGCCTCATACCGCGCCTCCGCCGTCAGCGCGCCATGCTGCTTCATGTACGCCAGCGCCGCGCGATTGAAGTCCGCAGCCGAATAATTCGCCGGCACCTCGCACGCCGCCGAGTAGTCGAAGTCCGCTGTCGGATCCGGGAAAGCCAGATACGGCGCCAGCAGTGTGAGCAATTGCTCTGACGCCCGCTCCACCAGCTTGCCCACGATCATCGCCGTCCGGCTCGCCACCGTTGGTCCGGAGTTCGGCACCACCGCCGTGTCCGGTTGCGCGACCAATACATCCTCATACGGAATGCGCAGCGTCTGCGCGCACACCTGCGACAGAATCGTATTCGTCCCCTGCCCAAACTCCGTCGACGACACCAGAATCCGCGGCCTTCCCTCACG
>DATCBR010000116.1:0-3302 GCA_036511765.1 Acidobacteriaceae bacterium
TGTTCCGCCTCTCGGGCCCTTTCGAATCCAACCGACGATCTACTGCGTGGTCATCGATTGCTGAGAACCTTAAGCCCGCCCAATCTGTGCACGCAAGTGCAAATCCATCGATTTCTGTGGATAAGTTCAAAGCAGCCGTCACAACTCCGGCCACTCGCACTCTCTCGTCAAGCCAGTTTACTTAGCTAACAAGATTAGCTAACATAGCCTCATGGAAGTCAACGTCCATCACGCGAAGACAAATCTCTCCAAGCTCATCGCAGCCGTCGAAAGCGGAGAAGAGGTCATCATCGCCCGCAACGGCAAACCGGCGGTGAAGCTTGTGATTGCGACGCCTCCCGTGCACAAGTCGCGCAAGCATATGCGAGGTTCCGGCATTGGGAAAATCTGGATGGCGCCTGATGCCTTCTCGCCTGAGACTGATCTTGAAATTCAGAAAATGTTCGAGGCAGATGATCCTAAGTTCGATTTTCTGCCCAGCGCTCCAGTGCGACGGAATACCCTGGGGTGAAAGTCCTCGTTGATACACACACCTTCCTTTGGGACCTTCTGGACGACCATCGTAGTTCGCGGCTGGCCCGTCAGATGCTGAAGTCAAACGAACATGATCTTGTGTTTTCGCTCGTCTCTCTGTGGGAAATCGCCGTAAAGATGAAGATCGGCAAGCTCAATTCACTCGGCTCATCGGTTTCTTACATCCGCGATGAAATGAACGCCTACGGAATGGAACTGCTGCCCATCCGCTATGAGCACATTCTTCAGCTTGAGATGCTGCCGTCGCATCACGGTGATCCGTTCGACCGGCTGCTCATCGCCCAGGCCATCACCGAATCATTGCCTATCCTCACCAACGACGCCAAGGTGCGCGAGTACCCGGTCAAAATCCTCTGGTAACACTGCGCCGGCCGTATGCTTGATCTTGCATGATCTCGACCGACGATCTCACGCCGCACTGCACCAACTGGGCCGGCAACCTTCGCTACAGCGCCCCGCAACCCGATTCACCGCGGACGCTCGATGAACTCCGCGAGATTGTTCGCGGCAGCAACAAGCTGCGCGCGCTTGGCTCGCGCCACTCCTTCAACACTATTGCCGACAGCAACGCGCGCCAGGTCTCGCTTGCGCACTTCGACTCCATCGAGATCGACGCCGCCGCGCGCACCGTCACCGTCGGCGCAGGCGTCCGCTATGGTACGCTGGCACCCGCGCTTCACGCCGCCGGCTTCGCTCTGCCCAATCTGGCCTCGCTGCCGCACATCACCGTCGCCGGCGCGGTTGCGACCGCGACCCACGGTTCGGGAGTCGGCAACGGCAGCCTCGCAACCTCAGTCTCTGCGCTGGAGCTGGTCGTCGCCGACGGCAGCATCGTCCGCCTCTCCCGCGCGGACAACGCCGCCGAATTCCCCGGCGCGGTGGTCGCGCTGGGCTCACTCGGCATCGTTACCCGTGTCACGCTGGACATCGTTCCACGCTTCGACATCGCGCAGACTGTCTATCGCGACCTCGCGATGGACCAGCTGGAGCACAACCTCGAAGCCATCCTGTCGGCCGGCTACAGCGTCAGCCTCTTCACGAATTGGCAAAGCGATACCAGGCCAGGCGGGCGCATTGCACAGGTGTGGATAAAAGATCGTATTGCCGGCGACGCACAATACGCCGCACAGAATGCTTCACCGCTGCCGGACTTCTACGGCGCAAAGCCCGCTACCGAGAACATGCACCCCATCGAAGGCAATGCCGCCGGGAACTGCACGCCGCAGCTTGGCGTGCGTGGCCCCTGGCATCAGCGGCTGCCGCACTTCCGTATGGAGTTCACTCCGTCCAACGGCGCCGAGTTACAGACCGAATACTTCGTCCCGCGCGACCGCGGCTACCCGGCCATCCGCGCCGTGCAGTCCCTCAGCGATCGCATCGCCCCATTGCTTCTCGTTACTGAACTGCGCGCCGTCGCAGCCGACGATCTCTGGCTCAGCCCCGCATACCAGCGCGATTCGCTCGCCATCCACTTCACATGGAAGCCCATGCAGCCCGAAGTCGGAGCCCTGCTCCCTCGCATCGAAGAAAAGCTCGCGCCCTTCGCTGCGCGACCGCACTGGGGCAAGCTCTTCACGATCTCGCCGGCGCAACTTGCCGCCCTTTATCCGCGGCTCGCAGACTTCCGCGCCCTCGCCCGCCGCTACGACCCCGACGGAAAGTTTCGCAACGAGTTTGTGGAGTGCAATCTCTTCAGCCGGTAAGCTGCGCGGCAAATGCATCCAGTGAGAGCGAGCGCAGCAGGTTGCGCCGCAGCCCGGACTGCACCTGGTCCAGCGCATGGCTGGCGCGCTCGATCCACGCAAAGCTCAGCGCCGCCGCCATACGGTCAAGCTCCGCCCGCAGGTCAATGTTGCGCACCAGCTCCGGCGTGCCGCTCTCAATCATCAGCAGGTCTTCCAGCAGCAGCGACATCGTGCGCAGCAGTTCGATAGTCTTCTGCTGGCCGTCCGCGCCTGCGCGATACGTCTCCGTCACCTTGAACAGCGCGGTGTGATCGAGATCGCCACCTGCGCCCTGCGCGCCCGTCGCGGTCCTTGAAGCGCCCGCGGCATTTCTTAAGAAGATCAGCGCATCGGCCCGCGCCGCCTCATACGCTGCCAGGTCGAAGCCCAGCGCTCGTCCCGCCGCCCCCTGCGCCAGCCGCGCAATCAGCGCGCGCTGCTTCGCCGCAACATCATGCCTGCGATGCGCCAGCAGCGACTCAATCTCCTCCGTGGGCAGCGCGCCCAGCCGCACCAGCGCCGCGCGCGAGCGGATCGTCGGCAGCAGCTCGCCTGGATTCTCCGCCAGCAAAAAGATTTGCACCGTCTCCGGCGGCTCTTCCAGAATCTTCAGCAGCGAGTTCGCCGCCTCCTTCATCATCGCGCCCGAGGTCAGGATGAAGATGCGCCGAGGCGCTTCCGCCGGCAGATAGTGCGCACGCTCAATCAGCGTCCTCACCTGGCCGAGCTTGATCAGCAGTTGCGGCGGGTCCGGCGGCAGAATCAGCACATCCGGATGCGGCTGCACCAGCACCCGCGTCTCCTTCTTGTCCGTCTCACGCAGCTCCTCGCGCGCGGCAACGGCGGCGGCCACCTGCTCTTCCAGGTTCGCAGCCTGCGCAATGCGTGTGCAGTTGGAACAGTGTCCGCAGAAGCCGGCCAGCGTCTGCCCGTTCGACCACAGGTCGCGCGGCTGCCGCTCGCACTGGATCGCCATCGCCAGCATCAGCGCCAGCGTGTATTTGCCCGCGCCAGCCGGCCCGGAGAGAATCAGCGCATGCGGCA